>CAACVI010000004.1 GCA_900659855.1 Candidatus Desulfarcum epimagneticum | reverse complement strand
CTACCATGTATTGCCTCAATTAAAAATAACCACTACGCCTTGTGACTTAAATTTCAGCATATGAAATTTTTAACTTAGCCATCTCAAGTTTTTTTACGAGTTTATCAAAATTTAAGCCAAAAGGCGTGGCGTTTTTTTACGATGCGGTTAAAAATAGATGTGCCCCATCCAAGGCTGTTGTGAGCATCAGTCCAATGATTGATAACGAGGAGGATGCATGAGTGTGAACTTCGAAGAACTGGATTACCAGCAGACGGCTCTTGGTGAATTGATTCTGCGGCGGCGGCGTATGTTGGGAATGGGCGGACGTGAGGTGTTCGAGGTGAAACTCAATGATGAATTTCTCATGTCGTCTTTGTTTCATGAAGGCGAAGTGGCGTTGGCTGATTTTGGGTTGTCAGGGCTTGCAGGCGAAAAATGGGATGTGGTGGTGGGAGGATTGGGCTTGGGCTACACTGCGGCGGCTGTTTTGAAATATAACCAGGTCGCGCGAATGATTGTGGTTGAGGCGCTGGCGCCGGTGATTGATTGGCATCAGCGTGAGCTTGTTCCCAACGGCGCGACGCTTTCGAAAGATGCGCGATGCCGCTATTACAATGAGGATTTTTTTGCCCTCGCGCGGAGAGATGGTTTCGATCCGGATGACCCGGGGCGCTTGTTTGACGCCATACTTCTTGATATTGATCACACACCTGAGGCCCTGCTTAATCCCGGTCACGCGGATCTTTATTCGGAAGAGGGAATGATACGCCTGCGAGCATTTCTCAGGCCGGGGGGCGTGTTCGGATTGTGGTCTAATGACGCTCCCGACAAGGGATTTCTGGCCATTTTGTCCCGTGTGTTCGATCAGGTTGATGGACATGTCGTCGAGTTTGACAATTCCATTCAGGGCAAAACAGCGGAGAATGGCGTATACGTCGCGAAGGTTGAGAAAAGTCCGTAGCCGGAACAGGGGACTGCGCTCGTCAAATGGGACCAGGCCCGCGGCCGTTTCCCATCACTATGAGTGACCGGGGAATTCCGGCGTCATATTCGCGACTGCATGAAAGCGGATGAAGCATACGGTGAAGGCGTCGCAAACGCTCTCGGAATCGCAATGAGTGAATGTCGCTAAGGAGAGGGAAGACGCCGCATAACCGGTCGGTTCAGTGGATTTGTGGGGCTTCTCCGCATTTTTCGTCGGGAGTTTGATATAAGACAACAAAAAGGAGGGTATGACCATGGCAAAAATGACGGAGAGAATGAAAGAACTGTTTGACAAAGTGGGCGTGGCGGCCCTTGGGACCTCAACCCCGGACGGCGTCCCCAATGTTGTGCCGGTGGGCGCGAAAAAAATAATCGATGATGAGACTGTTCTCATCTCCGATCAGTTTCTCAACAAAACCCTGGCGAATATGACATCAAACCCGCATGTGTCCCTGACCTACTGGGAAGGACGTGAGGGCTATCAGTTAAAAGGGACGGTCGCCATTGAAACCAGTGGAAAGCGGTTTGAAGAAACTGCGGAATGGATTCGAGCCCTTGGCGAAAAAAAGGGATTCCCTTTGAAATCAAAGGGCGCCGTGATCTTGACAATTGAAAAAATTTTTGGCGTCGCGCCGGGGCCGGGCGCCGGAAAACAACTGGCGTAACGGGCGCCTGTGGCGGAAAACGCGTTTTAAAGACGGGTTGAGGTCGAATCAGGCTGACCCCACAGCAGATCGGATTTTTTGCGATGCTGTTCAGAATAGAAAGACAGGCTCATATAAAAAATGTCAAACAGATTCATCCAGGGCAAAGGATACACCCAGGTATACACAGGCGACGGGAAAGGAAAAACCACGGCGGCGCTTGGTCTGGCTTTCCGCGCAATGGGATGCGGGATGAAAACATACATCGGCCAGTTCATGAAAGGACAGAAATACAATGAGCTGAACGCGGCCCGTATGTGTCCCGGGCGCATCATTATTGAGCAGTACGGCAAGGACACCTTTGTTCACGTGCGGAAGCCGCCTGATCCGGAAGACGTTGAAATGGCAAAATCCGGGTATGAGAAAATAAAAAAAGCTATGTTTTCTGGAATTTATAACATTGTGGTGGCGGATGAAATTATTACATCGCATTATTTTAATCTTATTTCAACAAAGGACATATTGAAACTTGTCGCAAAAAAGCCGCGTGAAGTAGAGTTTATAATGACGGGGCGTTACGCTCCGCAGGAGATCATTGAAGCGGTGGATTTGGTGTCGGAAATGAGAGAAATAAAGCATTATTACCATTCAGGCGCGCAGGCCAGAGAAGGTATAGAGCGCTGACATTATAGACAGCAGATGGCGCGGACGCGCCTTGCCGGCGGGATCGCCGGCGCTCCGCAATCCCGCTGGGGGCCTTCTCCCATCCTTTCCCCGGAGGCTAAATAACCTTGACACCCATGGTCAATTGAATTAAATATAACCATTTGTCCGGCGTCCGGGCGGGAATTTCGGACCGACGGCCGGATATTTTTAAATAAACTGTTTTAAAACGGACTTTTAAAGAAATGGACGGACATGGACGAGACAAGCGAAATCCTTAAAAAAAGAAAAGAAAAAATAGACGCCCTCAGGCGAGACGATATCCGGATTTTCCCCAATGATTTTGCCGTGACCCACAGCGTGGAGGAGGTCAGGGCCGCCATCGACCCCGAGGCGAAAGAGCCCGGCGATGACGCCCCTGTTTTCAGCGTCGCCGGCAGGATCATGGCCATCAACCGGTTTGGAAAATCGGCCTTTATCCGCTTCAAGGACCGGACCGGAACAATCCAGACCTACATCCACAAGGACCGGGCCGGGGAAGACGGCCTTTCCCTTTTGAAAAGGCTGGACATCGGGGATTTTATCGGGGTCCGGGGACCTTTGTTCGCCACCCGGACCGGGGAGTGGAGCCTCATGGCCCTGGAGCTGAGGCTGGTTTCCAAGGCGTTTCGGCCCCTTCCTGAAAAATTTCATGGTCTCAAAGACCAGGAAAAACGCTACCGCCGCCGGTACCTGGATTTGATCATGAATCCCGATTCCCGGGACATTTTTGTGAAACGCGCCAAAATCGTCAAGGCCATCCGGGACTTTTTGACCCAACGGGATTTTCTTGAAGTCGAGACCCCCATGATGCATCCCATCCCGGGGGGCGCCGAGGCCGAGCCCTTTAAAACCCATCACAACGCCCTGGGCATGGACCTGTTCCTTCGCATCGCCCCGGAGCTGTACCTGAAGCGCCTGGTGGTGGGCGGTTTTGAGCGGGTGTTTGAGATCAACCGGAATTTCAGAAACGAGGGAATTTCCACAAAGCACAACCCCGAGTTCACCATGCTGGAGTTTTACCAGGCCTACGCCGATTACCGCGATCTCATGGATTTGACCCGGGAGATGCTTTCCCACGCGGCCCGGGAAGCCGCGGGCGCCTCCGTCGTCTCATACCAGGGGGAGCGGATCGATTTCGGGGGCGAGTGGCGGGAGATGACCCTGATGTCGGCCATGGAGGAGATCGCGGGCGCGGATCCGGCCATTTTAAACGACAGGGCGGCGCTTCTGGAATTCGCCGCCTCCAGGCAGGTGCAACTCACCAAGACCGAAAGCGTCGGCAAAATCATCGCCAAACTTTTTGACGCGCTGGTGGAGCCCAGGCTCATTCAGCCCACCTTTATCACGCAGTATCCGGCGGAGATTTCGCCGCTTTCCAGGAAAAGCGACGCCGACCCCCGTTTCACGGATCGTTTTGAGCTTTTCATCGCGGGGTATGAAATCGCCAACGGTTTTTCCGAGCTGAACGATCCCCAGGACCAGAAAGAGCGCTTTCTCAAGCAGGTGGAGAGCCGGAAGGCCGGCGACCGGGAGGCCCATGAAATGGACGGGGATTATATCGAGGCCCTGGAATACGGCATGCCGCCCACAGCGGGAGAGGGAATCGGCATCGACCGGCTGGCCATGCTTTTGACCGATTCCGCCTCCATCAGGGACGTGATTTTGTTTCCCCAGCTTAAAAGAAACTGATGGCGTTGTAAAAAATCCGATCTACGGCGTTGCAGCGTTTATTTTTAATTGAGGCATACTATAGTCCGGCGCAAATGAATTGATACTTGACAAAGGAGGCAAAAGCATTGTAATCTACCCATAATTTTGATTCATACAAAAAGGAAAATGGTTAGATTATGTTTTCATGTCGAGGCAAGCCCCTGACTCCTGAAATAAAGAAAGTTACTGTTTCTGTCAAGCAGTATTTTGACAGAAACAAAATCATACCAGCGGAACCGAGTGTGAAGCGTGCTGCGGATGCTCTTGGTATTGGTGTGGCAACGGTAAAACGAATCATGGCCGATTACAATCGCGATCCCGGGCTGCTTGATAAGCCTGCAAAACTGCGTGGACGACCGATATATGCTGTTAACGTTTCCTACCAGGAATCTGCTCGGTCATATATTCGAACCGCAAACAAAAAAGGGGAACACATAACGCTTGCAGACATCAAAAATTTCTTAGAGGAGCGATATCCCGGCGAATCATTTAATAAAGCGACGTTAGGCAGAACACTTAACAGGTGGGGGTTTGAATTTGGTCAGGGAGTGCGTTCTCAGCATTTAAAAGAAAAGGACCATGTGGTTGCCGCCAGACAGCGTTATTTGCGCGAAATGAGAGACAATAGAGTCCCCGGAAAAAGCGCTGACACAATTCGTCCGGAAGTTTATCTTGATGAGTCATATGTAAACAAGAATCACAGCAATAATTTTATATGGTATTACGGTGAAGACGGTCCTTGGGTACAAAAGCCGACAGGCAAAGGCGAACGTCTTATCATTATCAATGCGATAACTAAAGCGGGTTGGGTTCCAGGTTCAAAACTTGTGTTTAAGAGCACGAGAAAAACAGGGGATTATCACGGTCAAATGAATTGGGAGTTATTTAAAAAATGGTTTATTGAGATGCTCCTCCCCAATATTCCGAAAAAGTCCCTTATAATCATGGATAATGCCTCATACCACAATATCCTTTCAGAACATTCTCCACCGACACCAAAAAGCTCGAAGAAAAAAATTAAAGAATGGCTTGAAAAAAATAAAGTTTACTGTCGTGATGATTGTCTAAAGGCTGAGTTGATCGAGATTTTGATGAAAATGGCCCCTGAGCCAATCTATGCAATCGACGAAATAGCTATATCATTTGGGCATAAGGTTCTCAGAACGCCACCGTATCACCCGGAACTGCAACCAATAGAAATATGTTGGGGTTTAGTAAAAAATTATGTGGCCAGAAATTGTGACTTCACCATGAAGAACCTGATCAAGCAACTTGATTGCGGATTTAATAAAGTCACGGCTACGATATGTGATAAAATCATTAAGAAAATAAGAAAAATCGAGAATGAATTCTGGGTGACAGATATAAAGATGGACGCCCAATAATTCGAACAAATTGGTATCAATTCATTTGCGACGCACTATACATGTATTGCCTCAATTAAAAACAACCACCGCGCCTTGTATATCGAATTTTTAACTTAGCCATCCCAAGCTTTTTTACGAGGTTATCAGAAACTGACTGTCATGTTTTTTGAATTTTTCGTCGGCCGCCGATACATGAAGGCCAAACAGAAACAGACCTTTATTTCGCTTATCACGGTTTTGTCCACCGCCGGAGTGGCGGTGGGGGTCATGGCGCTTATCGTGGTCATCGCCGTCATGTCCGGATTTGAGGCCGATCTCAAGAGCCGGATTCTCGGGGGCCAGTCCCACATTTCGCTGACGCGCTATGGACGGCCCTTTGACAACCATGAGAAAGTCATTGAAATCGTGGAAAGCGTCGAGGGGGTTGAGGCGGCCACGCCTTTTATTTACACCCAGGTCATGCTCAAAACCCCGATGGGACTTTCGGGCGCGGTTTTGAGGGGAATCGATCCCGAATCGTCGGGCCGGGTGCTCAAAACCCTTGGGGGAATATCTTTTGAAGAGGACGCCGGCGGGGAAGCCGGCCCGGAGCCGGGAATCGTCCTGGGAAGCGAGCTGGCCGGCAACCTGGGCATTTCAAAGGGGGATGTCCTGTACGTCATCTCCTCCCGGGGGGCCCTGTCCCCGGTGGGCCATGTCCCGGCCATGAAGCGTTTCCGGGTGGCGGGCTTTTTTAAATCCGGCCTGTACGAGTTTGACGGCTCCTTCGCCTACATTCATCTTCACCAGGCCCAGAATATCATGCGCATGCCGGGCCGGGTTTCCGGGGTGGACATTCGGGTCTCGGATATTTACCAGGCCAAAGAAATTTCGAAAAAAATCGACGAGGCCCTGGGCTTTTCATACTTCACCCGGGACTGGATGGAGATGAACCAAAGTCTTTTTTCGGCGCTGAAAATTGAGAAAACGGCGATGTTTGTGATTTTGACCCTGATTATCCTGGTGGCGGCGTTTAACATCGCCAGCGCCCTGATCATGATGGTGATGGAAAAAACCCGGGACATCGCCATCCTCAAGGCCATGGGGGCCCCCAACAAAAGCATCCGGAGGATTTTTGTGTTCCGGGGAATGGCCACCGGCCTCATCGGCTCCGTGACCGGCATGGGACTGGGTTTTTTGCTGTGCGGGATTTTGAAGCGCTACAAAATTTTCGAGCTGCCCGGAGAGGTGTATTATTTTTCCACAAAGTTGCCTGTAAAGCTGGAAATGACGGATGTGGCGCTGATCATGGTCTCCGCCGTTCTGATCTGTTTTCTGGCCACGCTTTATCCGTCTCACAAGGCTTCGGAGCTTGATCCGGTGGAGGCGGTCAGATACAATTGAAAGAGGATCGCGAGTCGAGGAGACGAGACCCAATGGAGGACAGGCGACCGGACGTCATTCTGGAGGCCCGGGGTTTAAAAAAAACGTACCGGATCAATCATGGAAAGAACGCCGCCGCCGGCGGAATCGACGTTTTAAAAGGGATGGATTTTAAGATCCGGGCCGGGGAGACCGTGGCCGTGGTGGGGAAGTCGGGAATCGGGAAATCATCCCTGCTGCATATCATGGGCGCCCTGGACCGTCCGTCCGCCGGGACCTTTC
The DNA here is from genome assembly GCA_900659855.1 of Candidatus Desulfarcum epimagneticum. Lineage (NCBI taxonomy): Bacteria > Pseudomonadati > Thermodesulfobacteriota > Desulfobacteria > Desulfobacterales > Desulfobacteraceae > Candidatus Desulfarcum > Candidatus Desulfarcum epimagneticum. The sequence continues at coordinate 66,884 of CAACVI010000004.1, read as the reverse complement.
TGTTTAAAGGCCGGGACATATTTAAATACGGCGATGACCGGCTGGCGCGGTTCAGGAACCGGTCTGTGGGATTTGTCTTCCAGTTCCATCATTTGCTGAAAGAATTCTCCACCCTGGAAAACACCATGATGCCCATGCTGATACGGGGGACGGCCTTTGGCGAGGCCGGGTCCCGGGCCCGGGAGATCCTGGAGCAGGTGGGCCTCGGGGACCGGATGTCCCATATGGTGGGCAAGCTTTCCGGGGGAGAGCGTCAGCGCGCGGCGCTGGCCCGGGCGCTCATCGGGCGTCCCGACATTCTTCTGGCGGATGAGCCCACGGGCAATCTGGACAAGACCAACAGCGATCAGACGCATGACCTGCTCCTTAAGGTCAACCGGGAGTTGGGCATGACCCTGGTGGTGGCCACCCATGACATGGAGCTGGCCGCGGCCATGTCGCGCAGAATGACCATCATTGATGGCAATATAATGGAGCAAAGTGGCGTATCTTCCCCATAAACCGTTTTGAATAAGGATTCGACATGATGAAACGATTACCCATATATATATTGATGCTGGTCTGTTTTTTTTCAGACGCGCTTTTGGCCCGGGAGCCGGTCAACGTGCTGGTGCTGCCCTTCGAGATACACGCGGCGAAGAATGTGTCCTACCTGAAAAGCGAAATATCCAGCGTTATCAAGACCCACCTGAAGAACGACGGGGCCACCCTCGTGGAGCAGGAACGGGATATCAAGGGCTCCGGGGACGAGCTTGAGGATTTGCGGAGCCTGGGAATCTGGCACGGCGCCGATTATGTCATACACGGAAGTTTGAGCTGGATTGACAAAAGGATAAGCCTGGACGCCCGGATGATCACCTCCTTTGAGAATAATCCCCCATACGTTTTTTTTGTGGAGGGAGAAAGCATCCAGAATCTGCCGGCCACCATCAAAAAACTCGCCAATCATTTCGGCAAAAAACTCTTTAAGCTCGAAAGGATCAAGACCCTGGAGATCAAGGGGAACGCGCTGATCGGAAAAGACGCCATTGAAAAGCGGATTGAAAGCGGACCCGGGGACATCTATAATCCCGGGGCCATTTCCCGGGACATTAAAGCCGTTTATAAAATGGGATTTTTCGATGACATTCGAATCGAGGCCATGGATGATCCGGATGGAAAAAACATCACGTTTTATGTCAAAGAAAAGCCCACGGTCCATCAGGTTAAGATCCGGGGAAACAAGACCTTTGATGACGAAAAAGTAAAGGAAAGCCTGACCCTTAAAACCGGCTCATTTCTCGATATTGTCAAGGTCAACCGCAGCATGGAGAGGGTGGAGGAGTTTTACAAGGGGAAAAATTATCACAACGTTCACGTGTCTTACAAAACCGAGGACCTGGACAAAAACCAGGTCAACCTGACCTTTGACATCAAAGAGGGAAAAAAGGCGCTGATCAAAAAAATCGTTTTCACCGGAAACGTTTCTTACAAGGCCAGAACCCTTTTGGGGAAGATGAAGATTTCCGAAAAGAGTCTTTTTTCTTTTATCACATCGGCCGGAGACCTGGACCGGGACGATCTGAGCCAGGACATTGAGAGACTCAAGGCCCATTACGCCACAAACGGCTATATGGACGTGAAAATTTCCGAGCCCGTGGTTGAGATCAAGGAGAAATCGATATTCATCTCCATCGGCATTGATGAGGGGAGCCGGTTTTCCATCGGGAAAGTCAGCGTGGACGGGGACATGATCATGCCGGCCGGCGATCTGAAAAAGGCGCTGAAAATCACCGATGAAGAATTTTTCAACCGGGAAATCGTCCGAAGGGACATTTTGCGCCTTTCGGATATCTACACCGAGAAATCCTACGCCAAGGTGGATATCTCCCCGGTGGTCAAACGGAACCCGGAAAAGTCGTCGGTGGATATCACGTATCGAATTTCCAAGGGAAAACAGTTTTTTATCGGGCAGATTTCCATAGCGGGCAACACCAACACCCGGGACAAGGTCATCCGCAGACAGCTCAAACTTTACGAGGCGGACTTATATGACAGCAAAAAACTGAAAAGAAGCGTCCGGAACTTAAATCGAACGGGTTACTTTGAGGAGGTTTCAATCGAAGAGGCCAAGGGCGATTCCGACGAAAAGCTGGACATTAAAGTCAGGATCAAGGAAAAACCCACAGGCGCGTTTACCGTGGGCGGGGGCCACAGCAGCGTCAACGACTTCTTCTTTATGGCCTCGGTGGCCCAGAACAATCTTTTCGGCCGGGGACAGACATTGAAGCTCCAGGGAGAGGTCGGCGGAACCAGCAACAAGTACACGCTGAGTTTCACCGAGCCGTGGCTTTTCGACATTCCCCTTTCGGCGGGCTTTGACGTGTACAACTGGATCCGGGATTACGCCACCTACGACAAAGACAGCAAAGGCGGGGGAATTCGGCTGGGCTACGGCATTTTTGATTATACCCGGCTGTATTTTTCATACTCCTATGACATCAGCGACATTGAAAACGTCAACTTCGACGCCCCGGAATCCATCAAGGATATGGCCGAAAGCGGCGACTCCTTCACGGAAAGCAGCGTTTCCTCCATCCTTCGATACGACTCCACCGACCGGCCCTTTAATCCCACCGAGGGATTTGACCACCGGCTGACGGTGAAGTACGCGGGTTTGGGCGGGGATTTGAAATTCACAAAATACATCGGCGACTCCGGATGGTATTTCCCCATTTTCAAGGGAATCGTGGGATTTTTGCACGCCAGGGCCGGCTATGTGATTGAAAACAGGGATTCCCCCGGCGGACTGCCTGATTACGAGAGGTTCTACCTGGGCGGCATGAACTCCCTCCGGGGTTTTGACTGGCAGGACATTTATCCCGAGGAATACCGAAAGGACGTGGCGGAGAAGGGCAAAAAAGGCGGGGACAAGTTCGTTCAGTTCAACGCCGAGCTGATTCTTCCTCTTCCCGGCCTCAGCAAGGCGGGAATGGTGGGGGTTCTTTTTTTCGACGCCGGGGATGTCTTTGACCATAAAAACGTCGCCCTGGGAGATTTGCGCCAGAGCGCCGGGTACGGAATCCGGTGGCTGTCGCCCATTGGGCCCATTCGCCTTGAAAACGGGTATGTCATCAACGCCAAGGAAGGGGAAAACAAGGGCGGGCGATGGGAGTTTACCATGGGGGCCGCGTTTTAGAAGCGGCTTATCTGTATAACTAATTGAGATTATTAATTTTTAATTTTAAAAGCGGGCCGAAATGGCCTTGCGGGTGTGTCAATTTTGATAAACTCGTAAAAAATCACGGGACAGCGTCGTAAAAAAACGGTAGATCGGAGTTTTTACGATGTCGTCAATCTTAAGGAGAGCAAAAACAAATGAGTCTAACCAAAAAAATCAGCGTCATTGTCTTTTTATGTCTTTTGATCCCGGCCGCCTGGGCCTTTGGAGAAGCCGAGGCCAAGGTGGGCGTGGTGGATTTCCAAAAGGTCATTGACGTCTCCATCGCGGGAAAGGCGGTGAACGCCGAGCTGGTGGCCTTCAACGAAAAGTGGAAAGCCCGGCTGACGGATAAACGCAAGGAAATCGAGGCCATCCAGAAAAAAATCGACGAAGACCTGGTCATGAGCAGGGAGCAGAGGGAAAAATTAAAGCGGGACATGGCCAAAAAGTTCGTGGATTTCAAGTCCGATGAAAAAAAATACAAAGAGGACATCGCGGTGTTGAGGAATCGAAAACTCAAGCTTCTCACCGACGACGCGCTGAAACTGGCCAAAAAAATAGGCCAGGAGGAGGGCTACCAGGTCATCATCTCCAAGACCGGAACCCTGTATTACTCGGACGCGGTGGATATCACGGAAAAAATGATTAAAATTTACAATGAGGAGTATGCCAGAAAACCGGCCGCCAAAAAGAATGAATGACACGGGTTTTTCTCTTTTAAAAATAGCCGAGACCTTGGAGGGCGAGCTTTCCGGGGATCCGGACAAAATGATCCGGGGCGCCATGTCCTTTGAGGAGGCGTCGGAAGACGAGATCGCCTGGGCCGCCGACGCCGGGCGCCTGAAAAAAATAGACGAGGCCGCCGCCGGGGCCGTGATCGTCCCCCGGGATTTCGACGCGCCCTGTCAAAAGGCCGTGATCCGGGCCGAAAATCCCAAGGCGGCCTTTGCCGGGGTCCTGGGATTTTTTCACTCTCCGGCCCGTCCCGCGCCGGGGATCAGCCCGGAATGCCATATCGGGAAGCATTTTGCCTGCGGCGCCGATCCGAGCATCGGCCCCATGGTCGTCATCGGGAATGATGTGACCGTGGGAGACCGGGTGGTCCTGCATCCCGGGGCGGTCATCGGAGACCGGGTGGCCCTGGGGGACGACGTGGAAATTTTTCCCAACGTCAGCGTCCTGGAACGCTGTGAAATCGGCAGCCGGGTCACGCTCCAGGCGGGAGCCGTCATTGGAAGCGACGGGTACGGATTCGTATTTGACAAAGGAAGGCATCTCAAAATCCCCCAGACCGGCATTGTCCGCATCGACGACGATGTGGAGATCGGCGCCGGCAGCGCCATCGACCGGGCGACCTTCGGCGAGACCCGGATCAGGCGGGGCGTGAAAACCGACAACCTGGTCCACGTCGCCCACAACGTCGAGGTGGGGGAAAACACCCTGCTGGTGGCGCAGGTGGGGATCGCGGGAAGCTCCCGGATCGGAAATCATGTGGTGATCGCCGGCCAGGCCGGGATCGGCGGACATCTGGAGATCGGCGACGGGGCCATCATCGGCCCCCAGGCCGGGATCGCCAAATCGGTGAAAGAGGGCGATGTGGTCTCCGGCTCCCCCGGCATGCCCCACCGGGTCTGGCTCAGGGTCCAGCGGCTGATCCCGGGCCTGCCGGATATCAAAAAAAGAATAACCGCGCTGGAGAAAAAATTCGACCGGATCGCCGGGGATTCATAAAAAAACCCCGGGTCCGCTTTTTCGGGAGATGACGGATCATGGAATGCCTGCATGACATACGCGATATCATGACGTTTCTGCCCCACCGATACCCGTTTATCCTGGTGGACCGGGTTTTGGAGATTCAAAGGGATCAGGAGATCGCGGCCATTAAAAACGTCACCATCAACGAGCCCTTTTTCCAGGGGCATTTTCCCGGCGCGCCGGTGATGCCCGGGGTTCTCATCATGGAGGCGCTGGCCCAGGCCGGGGGAATCCTGGTTCTGGACTCGATGCCGGAGGAAAAAAAAGGCTCCCTTTTGTATTTCATGGGAATGGACCGGGTCCGCTTCAGGAGAAAAGTGATTCCCGGCGATTGCCTGTCGCTGCGGGTTCGTCTGATGAAAAAGCGGGCGAGCGCCGTCAAAATGTTCGGTGAGGCCACAGTGGACGGAGAAAAGGCCGCTGAAGGCGAAATGATGGCCTCCATAGGAGAAAAATTGTAATGAATCAAAGAAACAACCCCCTGGTGCACAAGACCGCCATTGTGGATCCCGGCGCGGAAATTCATCCGGGCGTTGAAATCGGCCCCTATTCCATTGTCCGGGAGCATGTGTCCATTGGGGAAAACACGGTGATCGGCCCCCACGCGGTCATTGAGCCCTTTGTGACCGTCGGGCCGGATTGCCGGATATTTCAATACGCCTCCATCGGCGCCGCGCCCCAGGCGGTGAAGTTCAAAGGGGAGAAGACCTATGTGAAAATCGGCGCCCGAACCATTGTCCGGGAATTCGTGACCATTCACAGGGGCACGGAATTCGGCGGCGGGGTCACCGAGGTGGGGGAGGAGAACTTTTTAATGGCCTATTCCCATATCGCCCACGACTGCAAAATAGGCCACAAGGTCATCATGGCCAACAACGCCACCCTGGCGGGCCATATCACCATCGGGGATCATGTCACCATCGGGGGCCTGGTGGCCATCCACCAGTTTGTCAACATCGGGGACCACGCCTATGTGGGCGGAAAGTCCGCCATTGTCAAAGACATTCCCCCCTATGTCATCGCGTCCGGGGACCGGGCCAGGCTGCACGGGCTCAACTCGGTGGGCCTGAAACGGATCGGGATGTCCCAAAGCGCCATATCCATGCTCAAAAAGACCTACCGGATTGTGTTCAGGATCGGTTTGACCATGAACGAGGCCATTGAAAGGGTTCAGGCGGAGGTGGAGCAGATTCCGGAAGTCGTGGCCTTTATCCGTTTTCTTCAGTCCTCCAGCCGGGGGGTCACCCGTTAGGAGGCCCTTGGTTGATTAAACATATGACACACGACGCCTCTCCCCCAAAAACAGGCAAAAAAATAGGCCTGATCGCGGGAAGCGGGCAGTTTCCCCTTATTTTCGCCCAAAAGGCGAAATCCGGGAATTTTTCCGTCCATGCCGCCGCCTATGTGAAGGAGGCGTCCCCTGAGCTGGAGGGCCTTGTGGACCGGATCGAGTGGCTTCACCTGGGCCAGCTTCGGAGGCTGATCCGTTTTTTTAAAAAAAACGGGGTGACCGAGGCCGTGATGATGGGCGCCATCTCCAAACGCAAACTGTTTTCCGATGTCAAACCCGACACAAAGGCCATTTCCCTCATCGCCTCATGCGCCGTCACCCATGACGACGGCGTGCTCAGGGCCTTTGCCCGGGCGCTTGAAAAGGAGGGGATTAAAATCCTTCCCTCCACCTTTCTGCTTCCCGAGATTCTGGCCCCGGCGGGTCGCTGGACAAAGCGCAAACCCTCCCGGTCGGAAAAGGCCGACATTGAAGTCGCTTGGAGACTGGCCAAGGAGATCGGCCGTCTGGACATCGGGCAATGTGTGGTGGCCGAGGGAGGATCTGTCCTGGCCGTGGAGGCCATTGACGGCACCGACGCCACCATCCGAAGGGGCGGGGAGCTGGGAAACGGCGGCGCGGTGGTGGCCAAAATCTGCAAGCCCAACCAGGACCGGCGCTTTGACATCCCCGCCACAGGCGCGGGCACCATTAAAACCATGCATGAGTCCGGGGTTCGGGCCCTGGCCATTGAAGCCGGGGCCGCCGTGGTGTTCGACCGGGAGGAAATGTTGGCCCTGGCCGATCAGTGGGGAATATCCATCGTGGCGCGCTGAAAATTGATAAACTCGTAAAAAGTCACGGGACAGCGTCGTAAAAAGTTCGATATACAAGGCGTGGTGGTTATTTTTAATAAGCGAGGCGATACCCAGTATGCCGAACGAACAAAAAACCGCCGCAACGCAGTAGATCGGACTTTTTATGATGCTGTCAAGATTCTTCGCGTCCATTCACTTCAATTCAGGGAGAAAAGCGCATGAAAACACTCCGAGTCGCCGTCATCGGCGCCGGGTATCTGGGAAAGTTCCACGCTGAGAAATACGCGGGCATGCCCCACGTGGATCTGGTGGGGGTGGCCGACCTTGACCCGGCCGCCGCTGATGAGGTCGCGGCCCGTTTTGGCGCGAAATCATATTCGGATCACCGTAAGCTTCTGGGAAAGGTGGACGCGGCCAGCGTGGTCACCTCCACCCCCGCGCATTTTGAGGTGAGCCGGGATTTTCTGGCCAACGGCGCCCATCTGCTCATTGAAAAACCCATCACCGAAAACCTGGATCAGGCCCGGGAGCTGATGGACATCGCGGAAAAGAACGGCCGGATCATCCAGACCGGCCACATCGAGCGGTTCAATCCCGTGACCCGGGCGCTGCGCCGAATCGCGGACGGCCCCTTCCTGTTTGAGGCGCGGCGGATGAGCCGGTTCAAGGAAAGGGCCGCCGATGTGAGCGTGATTCTGGATATGATGATCCATGACATCGACATCGCGCTGGCGCTGGCCAACTCCCCGGTCCGGGACATCCGGGCCTCGGGCGCCCCGGTGGCCACGGACCGCATTGATATGGCCATGGCCCGGATCGAGTTTGAAAACGGATGCGCGGCCCATCTCGCGGCCGGGCGCGTCGCCGAGTCGGACAGCCGGACCATGACGGTGTTTCAAAAAGACGCCTATATTCAGGCGGATTTCGGAAACCGGGAAATGACGGTGTTCAAATCAGGCGCCCCGCCCGAGGGCGTGGACGCGGGCCGGCCCCCCGGGGACTGGGACCTTCCGGGCATGGAGGGCCGGACCCTGTCTTTTGAAAAAGCCGACGCGCTCAAAGACGAGCTGGAGTCTTTCATTGAGGCGATTCGGACAAAAAAATCCCCTGAGGTCACCGGCCGCATGGGCGCCGAGGCGCTTGAAATCGCCCTGATCATCACGGACCGCATACACGAAAGCCTTCCGGCCGCCGGAAAGAGGACTTTAAAATGAAGTCCGCCGGGACCGTCATGGTCATCGCCGGGGAATCCTCCGGGGACCATCACGCCGCGAGGCTGGTCCGGGCCATGGACCAAAAAAGAGACGGGCTTTTTTTTTGCGGCATCGGCGGCCCGGCCCTTGAAAAAGAGGGGGTCCGCCTGGTTTTTGACGCCGCTTTGATGTCGGTGGTGGGCGTCACCGAGGTCTTCGGGGCGCTGTCCCACATTCTGAAAGGATTCGCCGCGGCCCGGCGCCTTTTGAAGAGTCTGCGTCCGGACCTTTTGATCCTGGTGGATTTTCCTGATTTCAATCTCAGGGTGGCGGCGACGGCCAAAAAACTGGGGGTCCCGGTCCTTTATTACATCAGTCCCCAGGTCTGGGCATGGCGGCGGGGACGGATCAAAAAAATCGCCAGGCGGGTGGATCACATGGCTGTGATTTTTCCCTTTGAGGCCGTCCTGTATGAGGAGCGCGGGGTCCCGGTCACCTTTGTGGGGCATCCCTTTCTGGACGAGCCGGGCGCCCCGGCCCCCCGGCCCCTTCCCGACAGGCCCGAAAACGGGCGCCGGATCCTGGGGCTTTTGCCGGGGTCCCGGGGAAAAGAAATCGAAAGGCATCTGCCCGTCATGATGGGCGCGGCCCGGCTTCTGGAGGAAAAATTCAGAAAAGACGGGCGTCCGGCCCCGGAGTTCGTCATTTCCCTGGCCCCGGGAGTGAAACGGGATTTTATGGACGCCGTTGTGGCCCGGGGCCCGGCGTCCGGGCGTTTTCATATAGACGAATCCGGCGCGGGATCGGTTTTGGAAAAAAGCGATTTCGTCATCGCCGTGTCGGGAACCGTGACCCTGGAAACGGCCCTGTCCCGGACGCCCCATGTCATTATTTACAAAATTTCACCGGTGAGCCACTGGGTGGCCAAGGCCCTGGTCCGGGTGGAGCACATCGGCATCGCCAACCACATCGCGGCCTCCCCGGTGGTTCCCGAGCTGATTCAAACGGACGCCACGCCGGAAAAGATCGCGGCCGTCGCCCACGGCGCCCTCACAGACCCGGACCGGCTTCGAAAGGCCGCGGAGGCGCTGGGGGGGATCCGGGACGCCATGGGAGGCCCCGGGGCCTCGGAGCGCGCGGCGAAAATCGCTTTGGAGATGATGAAATGACGACTCGATCCGCGATCCGGAATTTTTTAGTCGAGCTTAAATGGCGGCTGGTGGGGCTTTTGGGCAAGCTGTTTATCGATCTGCTTTTTTCGACCATCAAAATCGAATCCCGGGGGCTTGAAAAAGTCCGGGAACTCATTGACTCCAGGAAAAACGTCTTCGCCCTGTGGCATTCCCGGATTCTGCCGTTCAGCTATCTGTACAAGGGCCACGGCTCGGCCATCATGGTGAGCGCCTCCGAGGACGGGGAGATCATCGCCCGGATCCTGGAGCGGCAGGGTCAAAAACCTGTCCGGGGCTCTTCGAAAAAAGGGGGGATGAAGGCGCTGGAGAAAATCGTGGAGGCCATGAGCGCCGAGTCCCCGGACCCCGGGACCGTCATTCCCGACGGCCCCCAGGGCCCCCGCTTCCGGGTTCAGAAAGGGGTGGTCCTCCTGGCCCGAAGAATGGGCCGTCCCATCGTCCCGGTGACTTACGGGGCCGGACGCGGCGTCGTGTTCCGCTCCTGGGACCGCTTTATTCTGCCCCTTCCCTTCACCCGGTGCCGGATCGTGTACGGAGACCCGGTTCATGTGAGCCCGGACGCGGACGAGGACGGGATCGAGTTGAAAAGAAAAGAGCTGGAGAAACAGATGCGCCGGCTCACCGAAGAGGTGGACGCGCATTTTGGCCACAAAACCCCTTAAAAATCCGGCCCGACGGCCGGCATAAAATCGTTTGAAAATCGAAAACGGAAAGAACCCCCCATGAGCCTCTTCCCCTCGGGAAAAATAAAGCCCCGGCACCGACGCCTTCTGAGGCTGGTGTTTGAAAAGCGTTTCAAGCTGTTCGGGGCCATGCTGTGCAGCCTGGCCATCTCTCTGTCCACGGCCGGCTCCGCCTACCTGATCAAAAACGTCATTGACGATATTTTTGTCAACAAAGACGTCGGCATGCTCAAAGCCCTGCCCGTCGTGGTGCTGGCCATGTATTTTTTCCGGGGGATCGGGATTTACGGCCAGGACTATTTCATGAGCCACATCGGGGAAAGCATCATCCGCCGCCTCCGGGACGACCTGTACGGCCGGATCATGGACCTGCCGTTGTCTTTTTTCCACCGGGAAAAGACCGGGGGCCTGATGTCGCGCATCACCAACGACGCCACCGTGATCAGGGCCATGGTCTCAGACGCCGTCAAGGGCTCCCTTCGGGATTTTTTCACCATCCTGTTTCTCACCGCCGTGATTTTTTACCGGGAATGGGAGCTGGCGCTTTTCGCCATCATCATTTTGCCCGCCGCCTTTCTGCCGGTGGTGAAATTCGGCCGGAAGGTCCGCCGTTTCACCGGCGGCCGGCAGGAGGCCCTGTCGGACATCAACGTGTTTCTCCATGAGACATTCGCCGGAAACAAAATCGTCAAGGCGTTCGGCATGGAAAAGCGCGAGAAAAAGCGGTTTTTTGAAAAAACCCGGGCGCTGTTTAAAATCGAGATCCGGACCGTCATCGCCAAGGCCCTTTCCCCGGCCATCATGGAGGCGCTGGCCGGGGTGGGCATCGCCTTTATCATCGGCTACGGCGGCTACCGGGTCATCAACGGAACCTCCACGGCCGGCACCTTTTTTTCCTTCATGGCCGCCGTGCTCATGCTCTATGACCCGGTGAAAAAGCTCAGCCGCATCAACAACACCATCCAGGAGGGCATGGCCGCCGCCGACCGGGTGTTTGACATCATCGAAACCCCCCGGGAGATCAAGGACCCCGAAAAGCCGGCTCTCTTGCCGCCGGGTCCCCACGCCGTGGCCTTTGAGGACGTTTCGTTCAAATACCAGGAGAAAAAGGTCTTAAAAAACATCGATCTGCGGGCCGAGCCGGGGGAGATGGTGGCCATCGTGGGCAAAAGCGGCGCCGGCAAAACCACCCTGGTGAATATGATCCCCCGGTTTTACGATGTGTTCAGCGGCGCCATAAAGATCGGGGGGGTGGATATTCGGGACATGTCCCTGACGTCTTTGCGCAAACAGATCGCCATCGTGACCCAGGAGCCCATTTTGTTCAACGACACCATCCGGAACAATATCGCCTACGGGGCGGAAAATCCATCGGACGCGGATGTGGAAAAGGCCGCGAAATCGGCGTACGCATACGATTTTATACAAAATTTCCCCGACGGATTCGACACCCTGGCCGGGGAGCTGGGCGCCCGGCTTTCCGGGGGGGAAAAACAGCGGATCTGCATCGCCCGGGCGCTGATGAAAAACGCCCCGATCCTGATCCTGGATGAGGCCACCTCCTCTCTGGACTCAAGCGCGGAAAGGATTGTCCAGAAAGCCCTGGACAACCTTATGAAGGGCCGCTGCGCCTTTGTCATCGCCCACCGGCTTTCCACCGTGCGAAACGCCCACCGGATCGTGGCCATGGAAGACGGCCGCATTGTGGAGCATGGAAAACATGAGGAGCTGATGGCGGCCCGGGGGCAGTATTATGAGTTGTGCCGCATTCAGTTTAAAAAATAACGACGGCCCCGTCTGATCAGAGCAAAATCCGATCCGGCGCGACGCCGCCTAACCCATCGCGAGTTTATTATGATTGCAAATATTTTAAATTTTTTGGAAAAAATGGATATCAAGCTGTTTTACATCATCAACCGGGACTGGCAGAATCCTTTTTTGGATGTGTTCATGCCCATCATGTCCAACGTCAAGCTGTTTTATATCCCCATGACGCTGGCCTGGCTTTTCCTGATCATTAAAAACGACGCCAAATTTCGGGTGGCGGCGGTTTCCGCGCTTCTTCTGATCGCCGCTTCGGAGAATCTCAGCTCGGCTGTGCTGAAGCCTTTTTTTGAGCGGCCCCGGCCCTATCACAGCCAGTCCGAGGTTCATCTTTATGACCGGATGAGAAAAACATGGAGCGTCACCCCGCCGCTGAAGGAGGTGATCCGGGGCCAGTCCAACTCCCTGCCGTCCTCCCACGCCACCAACATCTTTGCCGGCGCGGTTTTTTTCAGCTTTTTTTTCAGAAAGATGTGGGCGTTTTTTTATCTCATCGCCGGGCTCGTGGGATATTCCCGGGTTTACTTAGGGGTTCATTTCCCGCTGGATGTGGTCGGGGGGGCCGCGGCCGGAACGGCCTGCGCCATGGCGTTCGCCTGGCCGTCCAATTCCCTGATCCGTTTTTTTAAAAGACGGTCTTTTCGGAAAAAAAGGAGTGAGATATCCCCGTGAAGCTTTCTGTTGTCATACCGGCGTATAACGAAGAGGACCGCATTGTCCACACCCTTGAGCGCTCCCGGGCCTTCCTGGAGGGGCGGCCGTATTCATCAGAGATCATTGTGGTGAGCGACGGAAGCTCGGATGACACCGTGGCGGTGGCAAACGATTTTTCCCCGGGGAAAAATGTGTCCATCCAGGCCCTGGAGTACCATCCCAACCAGGGCAAAGGATACGCGACACGTTATGGCATGCTTCGGGCCTCCGGGGATTTGATCATGTTCATGGACGCCGATTATTCGGTGCCCATGGAAATGGCGGACACGGCCATGGATCTGATCCGCCGGGGACACGACATCGCCATCGCCTCCCGGGCCGTTTCCGGAGCCGTGGTGACTTCGGGCCAGGGTTTTTTTCGGGCGCTTTCAGGCAAAATGTACACCCTGATCCAGAACCTTCACTTAGGGATTTCATACAAAGACACCCAGTGCGGATTCAAAATGTTCACCCGGACAGCGGCCCGGACCCTTTTTTCCCAAAGCCTTTTAAACAGCGTCATATTCGATCCCGAGATTTTGTGGCTGGCCAAAAAAAAGGGTTTTAAGACGGCGGAGTTCCCGGTCACCTGGACCCATCACGAGGATTCCCGGATTCAGTACGACAGCGTCGGGAAATTTCTTTTTATCTTTCAGGAGCTTTTTTCCATTAAAAAAAGGCATTCCAAACCGTCGTGACGCGGCAGGCCGGGTCTCCGGCTCTTGATTTTTTACGCGGGAGATGATAGTCATTCGTCAGTTCACCCATACGTATAACCCCATGAGGATTCGTTTGAAAATGCCCCGCGCCTGATTCGGGCCGTTTCGCAGTCCCGCAGGGCGGGCGCGGCGTTTAGGCGAAATAAAAAAATGATTTCGAGACGACAGCTGCTGCGACTTTCCGTTCTTTTTTCTTTTTGTTATCCATTCGCAAATATTAGACATTTCGCGGAGGCGGAAGAACGGGAGGACGGGTATCCCCGGACCCGGGCGCTGCTTGAAAGAGCCTATTGGTCGGAAACGACGGCGCACCGGCATTATGATGAATATCGCAAAAAAGCCCTGTCTGAAGGTTATCCCAATATCGCCTACCTGTTTCACGCCTTTTCAGTTTCCGAAAAAATTCATTCGGAGAATTTTAAAAAAATACTGCTTTCCTTCGGCGACGCGTTTCAGGAAAGACCCGTTCCCGTCTCTTCCGCCGACACCAAGTCCAACCTGAACGCCGCGGCCGTCAAAGAGCTTCAAAAGATAAACAGGTTTTATCCGGACATTATCAAAAAAATGTCATTTGAATCCCATGATCAGACCGTGCTCAATTGCATGTATTCGTGGAAATCACATCAGCAGCACGAAAAAATTATCCGCGATATCAAAAAATTTTCCGGTTTGTTTTTCAAACCGCTGGCAAAGAAAATTGAGAAAATGAGCCCCCATTATCATGTGTGTGACATTTGCGGCTCCACAATGGACGAAAAGCCGGAACTGCCCTGTGAAATTTGCGACTACCCGGTGTCTCATTACAAAAAAATTCAAAGACCGGTCTGACAACCGTCATATTAAAAGAGAAACCGGGCTTTAACCCGGCCCGGGCGCTGTGTTTTCGCTGAAAGGATTCTCGCTGATGGAGATCGCCACATGTTCCCGCCGACCTGTTCTGGTCCCCTGCGGGCTGAAAATCGCGGATTATCAGGTTGATCCATATGTCGGATGCGCCCACCATTGCCATTACTGCTACGCGCTTAACCAGGCGGAAACGGATTGGACCCGAAAAATCCTGACGCATCCGGACATCGAGACCCGACTGGCGGAAGCGCTTGAAAAAATCCCCCCCCAGAACATCTATATGGGATACTATACCGATCCCTACCAACCCTGCGAGGCCGAATGCCTCCAGACCCGAAAAATTTTAGAATCGCTCCTGGAAAAAGGATTCACCGCGAGCATTCTGACGAAATCAGACCTGGTTCTTCGCGATCTGGACCTGCTGCGGCGCATGGGGAAAGCCTCGGTGAGCGTTTCAGTGGCGTTCAGTGACAACCGCGACCGCGAGCGCTTTGAGGCCGATACCAAAGACACGGAGGACAGAATTGAGGCGCTGCGCAAATTAAGAGAGGCCGGCGTGAAAACGTCCGCTCTCCTGTGCCCGGTCATTCCCCATGTCACGGATGCGGCGCCGCTGATTGACCGACTGGAGCCGCTTGCCGACACTATCTGGATATACGGTCTTAATATGGAGAGACGCTCAGACCGGAACTGGCGAAATCTCAAGGCCATATTCAAAGAATTTTATCCTGATCTGAGAGAAGAAATAGAAGAAATCGTTTTTTCAAAAGACCATCCATTCTGGACGCGACTCAGGCGGGACCTGGAAAAGATGCGGAAGGAGAGGGGACTGAACTTAAGCGTTCATGTGTAGCGTGCCCCGCTTTCAAGACCATTCAAGAAGAAAACGCCATGCGGGCGTCACGCGGATTTCTCCGGATTCCACCCGCGTCTGACTTTCTTCTCCCCGTGTCACAATGGTCCCGGAATGGATCCCCAGCTCGGACATGGCTTCGCCCAGGGCCTTTATTTCCCGTTTGCGGGTTTTGGGGTCCGCCATTGACTCGCAAACCTGGACCAGCGCCGGGGACCGATCCGGTCTCCGGACCACGAAGTCCACTTCCCGGCCGTTTTTGCTTTTGAAATAAAAGATGTCCGGGGAGAGGCGGCGAAGCGTCGTGAAGACCAAATTTTCCAGCAGATGACCCGAGTTCAGCAGAATTCCCGAGCTGATGGATGTCGCCAGGGCGTGATCCACGCAGTAAATTTTTTTCGGGTTGGCGGCGGCCCGGGCTTGGGACGCGTCAAAAATCCGGGTGGTGAAAAGGACATAGGCGTCCTCGAACCATGACAGATAGTCGGACACCGCTGATTTGGGCGCTTTGTGCCCGAGGGATTTCAGATAGCCGGCAAGGCGATTGATGGAATACAGGGAGGCGGCGTTGTCCACCAGCCGGCGCGCCAGATCGGCCACCGCCCTGGGATGGGATATATCATGGCGTTCCACAATATCCCTGAACAGCATGGCGTTAAAGTATTCCTGGTGGATTTTGACCCGCAGCCGCCGCCCGAGACCGGCGACTTCGGGGAAGCCGCCGGTCTCCCAATATTCCCCAAACGCCTTTTGAATCATCAGACGTTTTCCGGCGGACAGGGGCCCCTGGCTTTGAATGCCTTTGAAATCGAGAAATTCCTGAAAGGAAAAGGGAAATATTTCCCAGGAAAGCGCCCGGCCGCGCATCTGCGTGGCGATCTCCCGGGACAGCATTCGCGCGGATGAGCCGGTGATGAACACGTCGCATTTTTCCTGGCGCATCAGGCGGTCAACGAAAGGCTCCCAGTCGGGTATCTCTTGTATCTCATCGAAAAAACAATAGATTTTTTCAACATTTTTTTTTTCCGGGTAAAGGGAAAAATACGCTTCCGCAATGATGCCCGGACGTTCATGCCGAAGACCGCGCAGGCGGTCGTCAAAAAAGTTCAGGTAGAGAATGTTCCGGCGGTCAACGCCCTGTTCAATAAGGCGGCTCATGAGCTGAAACAGGAAGGTGGATTTTCCGCTGCGGCGCGCGCCGATGCAAATCGTGGCTTTTCCCGGCACGGTTTCGATATCCACGCGTCGAGGCACGCCGGTTTCAAGCTCAAGGTCTTGAAAATCAAGGATCATTTCTTTCAGAAAATCCATCATGGCGCTTTTCCCCCGGTATTTTTTATTGCCGAAAAAGCCGCAAATCGGAAATAAATATTACCGGTTTTGGATGAAAATGGCAAGCGGTTTTTCCACTTGGCCGTTTTTTCATGGGGCAGTGGTGTGATTGGCAGGTTGGGTTGCGCTTCTCTTAACCCAATCTGCGGCGATTAAGCCTCAAACCGGTTTTTGGCCAATGGAAGTTCCCCTTGATTTTTTGTGTCAGGCGGGTTAGTGATCGGAAAAGAATGGAATTTTTTTTCTCACGCCGTCAACCCCCCGAATCAAAGGCCATAAAGCATGGACAGCCCAAAAACCCTGATCGATCTGTATCTGCCCGAATACTCGTTTAACGAATGCCATGATATTGTGGTCAACCGCTCAATTGAGCGCGTGTATCAGGCGGCGAGGAATTTTGATCTGTCCAAATCCAAACGGATCAAAATTTTGTTCAAACTCAGGGGGCTGCCCACTGAGCGGTTGAATTTGCAGGATTTTATCAAGGATGTCGGGTTCACGAATCTGGAGGAAAACCCCCCTTTGGAAAACCTGATTGGGTTTTGGGCGAAAACGAAAATTGAGCCCGTCACAGGCCGTGAAGACTTTATCCACAACGCCATTTCGGCCAGGGTCAAAGTGGTCTGGAATTTTCGGTTTCAAAAGCTCAGCCGGGCCCAGACGAGGGTGAGCACGGAAACCCGTGTATTATGCGTCAGCCCCGGCGCCCGGGTGACTTTCGGCGCGTACTGGTCGCTCATCAAACCATTCAGCGGGGCGATTCGAAAAAAAATGCTCCAAATTATCAGACAGGATTCTGAATCTATGTCAAAAAGCGAATAAAAAGTGAACCCTAAACGATATTCTCACGCAGAAATTCCGGGGCAAAATCAGCGCCGTTTCTCCATGACAAGGTGTGCCCCTCCAAAGAAAAAGACTTAAAAAATGATATATCTTTCAGCGGCTCAAAAATTTCACCATATAATTCAGATGATAAATCAATTTCGCCCCGCGCCCCATCATTGAAAGACAACCATACTTTATAGCCATCTATATATTTTGCCTCAATGACATGTGTAAACATCTTCAGCTACTCCAGTGGTTCGATTTTGGATAACGGTTTTCTATTTATCGCCGCTTCCCAGTTGGTCCTGAGTTCATCTTGATGCAATAGATACCACTCAAGGACGGCATTTAATGCCCTTCTTGGAAACTTTCCAGTCACAACACCCGTTTCAATATCCACAGTGATTTCGTATTCTCCATATTCGGCGTGAAAATGCGCGGGATGATGTTCACGAATATACATTCTAATCACTATTCCAAGAAAACGACTTATTTCCGGCATATGTGGTTCCTTTTGATCCCTGTTTTCCCGGCGGCGTTCTGGAAATGTATACAGGATAACAATTTAATGGCGCTATATTAACAGTTTTCTTTATATTTTTCAATACAATTGTCTTTGGTTTTTCTAATTCGAACATTGGGACGCCGGGGCGCGGAGCCCGAAAGCGGGCGGTCCGTGAAAACAAACCGGCGAAGACCAGGGCCGGGGCGGCCGTCGTCTTCGCCGGTTTCACTATGCGGGATTTGGATGTTTGAGTCCGCTGTTATTTCCCCAGCTCCTCATCGCGCAGGACCCGGCGCAGCACTTTGCCCACCGGCGACACCGGCACCTCGTCCCGGAATTCGATCATCCGGGGGCGTTTGTATCCGGCCATGTTTTCCTTGCAAAAATCCATAATCTCCTGTTCGTCGGCGGTCTGGCCGGGCTTGAGCTGGATGAACGCTTTGACTTTTTCCCCGGCTTTTTCATCCGGAACGCCCACCACGGCGGCCAGGGCCACCTTGGGATGGGTGAACAGGATGTCCTCGACGTCCCGGGGATACACGTTGAATCCGCCCACCAGGATCATGTCTTTTTTCCGGTCGGTGATGACGATGAACCCTTCCTCGTCAATGTGGCCGATATCCCCGGTGAGGAAATATCTTTTTCCCTCGATCTCCCGGAAAACCTCCTTGTTTTCCTCGGGCCGGTTCCAGTAGCCCTGCATGACCTGGGGGCCGTGGATGGCCAGCTCCCCGTCTTCTCCCCGGGGCAGCTCCTCAAGGCCGGTTTCGATGTCCACGGCTTTGATGTCCGTGCTGGGCATGGGGAAACCGATGGAGCCGATCTTCCGGGTGTCCCGGTCCGTGGGGTTGGCCGAGGCGATGGGGGAGGTCTCGCTCAGTCCGTATCCTTCAAAGATGATGGATCCGGTCTTGGCCTCAAACTGGCGGCACACCTCCGGGGGCAGGGGGGCGCCCCCTGAAAAACAGCCCATGAGGGAGGTCAGGTCGTATTTGTCCAGGTCCGGATGGTTGGTGAAGGCCACGAAGATGGTGGGCACCGCCGGCATGAAGGTGGGTTTGTATTTCTGAACCGCCTGGAGCACCCCGGTGAAGGGGGGATCGCCCTCCCGCGGGTTCGGGACGCACACGAGTTTGCTCGCGGTGGCGCAGGCCGCCAGCATGCACACGGTCATGCCGAAGCTGTGGTACCAGGGCAGGACCCCCAGGAAAGTGTGGAAACCCCCGCGCCTGAGTTTTTCAGGCGCCCCCCCGGGCTCGTGGGGCAGCCTTCCCCATTCATCCAGGCACATGAGGTTGTGGGCGAAATTGGAATGGGTGAGGGCCGCCCCCTTGGGAAGTCCGGTGGTGCCGCCGGTGTAGATCACCAGGGCCAGGTCCGACATGGGGTCGATTTCAATGGACGGGGGCTCGGGCCGGGCCGCGGACACCACATCGTCAAAGAAAAGATGGGCGGGGTCGTGGCTTTCGGCCTTGGGGATTTTTCCCAGAAGGCCGCCCAGGATGGCCTTTAATTTGGGAAGGTAGGATTTCACGTTGCAGATGACCACGGTCTCCACCCCGGTTCCCTTGACGGCCTTTTCGGCGGTGGGATACAGCTCCGGGTGATCCATGCAGAACACCGCTTTCGCCCCCGAGTCATTGAGCTGGTAATTCAGCTCGTTGGGGGTGTAAAGGGGGTTGCAGGTCACGCAGGCGGCCCCGGATTTAAGTATCCCGAAAAAGATTTCAGGATAGTGGGGAATGTTGGGCAGAAAAATGGCCACGCGGTCGCCTTTTTTGATTCCGATGGAGGAAAGAAAATGGGCGATTCGGTCGGCCGTGTCTTTCACCTGGGAGAAGGTTTTTCCCGAGCCGTTGAAAAGGGTGTAGGGCTGTTCGGGGAACTGTTCCGCCGCTTCGTCCAGAAATGAAAAGAGTTTGCGATCATAGCCGGTGATCTCCCGGGGAACGCCTTGGGGCCATCGGTCTGTGGGCCAGGGTTTTAATGTCATGGTCAAATCCCTCCTTTTGGTGTTTGGGGTGAAGCGTTTTATCCAAATGCCCTGTCCATGGCCCCGGGAAGAGCGTCAAGGGACCGGCCCAGGGTGTGATCGTCCTTTGCTTTGATCAGCTCGATTCGGCGGGGAGCCGGGGAGCGTTTGATCATGCCCTCAATGGCGGCAAGGGGAATGACCTCGTCTTTCAGGGCCGCGATGACCACCGTGGGAATCCCCGAGGGAATCCGGCACCGGGACATGGCCTTTAAAAGGCCGGGCGGCGCCTGGCTTTCATCAAAAAGGCCCGCCGCCGGGGCGAACAGGGCCATTCCCGGGACTTTTTCCGGAAACGACATGGCGAACAGGACCGCGCTGAGCCCTCCCAGTGAAGAGCCCGCCAGAAAGGCCGGCTCGCGGATAGTCTCTTTGAGAATGGCGTGTCTTTCCTCAATGTCCGGCGGAAGCGAAGGGACGATGAGGTCCGGGTAATATTTTCTTAAAAAACGGGGCTTGTTTGCCTGGGGGCTCCCCTCGAGTCCGTGAAGAAAATACACGCGTCGGATTTTTCTCATGTCGTGATTTGACGCCATCATGGTTGATTTTTTTTAAAAAAGGCGCTTAAGAAAAACATGAAATTAGATTATTAAAACAGGATATAAAAAAAAACGCGTCATGGCAACATAAAAAACAGCCGGGGCGCTTGCCGGGAGGGGGCATGAGCATGCGATATCCGTCTTATATGCGAAAGGATTTCACCGGGCCTGATTTTTTCCGGGTCAAAATGGATTTTCCAGACGAACGGGTCGGGGACGTGGAGGGGGAGATCCGCCGCCGCTTCCGGGAGATCGGCGGCGGGGTCAAACCCGGGCAGACGGTGGCCGTGGGGCTGGGCAGCCGGGGCATTCATGGCGTGGATGTCATGGCCCGGGCGCTTTGCCGGGCGATTTCCGAGACCGGCGCCGTCCCGTTCATCGTCCCGGCCATGGGAAGCCACGGGGGGGCCACGCCCGAGGGCCAGGAAAAAATTCTGGCCGATCTGAACATCACCCCGGACACGTGCGGGGCCCGGGTGGAGCCCTCCATGTCTGTGGAGCGAATCGGGACGGTTTTTGACGACATCCCGGTTTTTTTTTCCAAAAAGGCGCTAAAGGCCCACCACATCGTGTGCCTGAACCGGATCAAGCCCCACTCCAAATTCAAGGCGCCTGTTGAAAGCGGAATCGTCAAGATGCTGTGCGTGGGCCTGGGCAAACACCAGGGCGCGGCCGAGTATCACCGGGGCGCGCTCAAGCATGGATTTTACCCTCTTTTAAAGGAGATGGGGAAAACCATTCTGGCCCGGACCCCTTTTCTGGGGGGGATCGCGGTGGTGGAAAACGCCCATGACCGGACCATGATCATCAAGGCCGCGGGTCCCGGGGACCTTTTTGAAAAAGAGGCGGCGCTTCTCTTAGAGGCCCGGCGCCATTTCCCCCGGCTTCCCTTTTCCCGACTCGACGCGCTCATCATTCAGCGGGCCGGAAAGGACATCAGCGGCGCGGGCATGGACCCCAACGTGACCGGAAGGGCCTATGATCTGATGGAAAGCGATTTTTCCGAAAACCTCAAGGCCACCCGGGTGGCGGTCCTGGATCTGACGGACAAAACCGCCGGAAACGCCATCGGGGTGGGAAACGCCGACATCATCACCGAAAAGGTGTTTGAAAAAATGGACCACGAAAAAACCCTCATCAACGCCCTGTCCAGCCTTTCTTTGCGAAAAGCCTTTATCCCGGTCCGCATGCCCTCCGACCGCATGGCCGTCCAGGCCTGTTTTTCCACCATCGGCCCGGTCCCGGAAAAACAGGTCCGCGCCGTCATCATCAAAGACACCCTGCGCGTGGGCGAATTTCTGGCCGCCGAGGCGCTGGAGGCGGAGATCCAAAAAAATCCCCTTGCCCGCATACAGGCCCGGGGCCGGCTGATGTTTAATGAGCGGGGCGGTTTTAAAGGGCTTTCAGAGCGTTAAGCGCGGTGATAAATTCATAAAAATCACGGGACAGCGTCATAAAAAATCACGGGACAGCGTCGTAAAAAATTACGGGACAGCGTCGTAAAAAATTACGGGACAGCGTCGTAAAAAATTCGATATACAAGGCGTGGCGCTTATTTTTAATTGAGGCAATACATGTAGTATGCCTCAATTAAAAATAAGCGCCGCAACACAGTAGATCGGATTTTTTACGATGCTGTCAATGGTGGGGCAGCGCCTTCTTGCAGGGCGTCTCCCGCTTCCACTGTGAGATCACAATCCCCGCCGCGATGAGCGCCAGGGCCGCGGCGATGTTTTGGGTCAGGGGCTCCTTTAAAATCAGGAAGCTGAAAAAGACCCCGCTGATGGGCATGATGAAAAGAAAGGAATGCATGGCCGACGCCTTGTATTTTTTCAGCATGGCGTTCCACGCGATGAATCCGAATGCGGTGCACGCCGCCGCCTGGTATAAAAACGCCGCCGCGATGGACGGGGTGACGGCCGTGATCATGGCGTCGTCAAAGACCAGGGACATGGCCAGGAAAAACGGCAGCGAAAGCAGAAGATGATAAAAGGTGACGGTGAAAACCGAGACCTTTTCGATGAAGGTTTTCAAATAAATGGCGTTGCACGCCCACACAAGGGCCGTGGCCGCCACCAGGAAGTCCCCGGGCCTGAAGCGGACGTCGGCGTCGCCTTTGATCGCGAAAAGACAGGCCACGCCCAGAAAGCCGATGACCATTCCCCCGAGTCTCATGGGTGTGATCCGGTCCCCTTTGATAAAAATATGGGCCAGAACCAGCACGCAGAACGGCTGGAGATTGATGAGAAGGGCGGCGCGGGACGCCGAGGTTTTGCTGATTCCCAGGATAAAAAGGGCGAACTGAACTGAAAAAGCGCAGGTGACGATCAAAACCTGCTTGACGTTTTTTTTCTCCAGCTTAAGGGATCGGCCCGTGGCTTTGGCCCAGAAGAAAAGAATGGCGGCGGCCAAAGAGAAGCGGAAAAAGCCCGAGGCGAAAACGCCCATGCCTTGAAGGGTGATTTTAATGGCCGCGGCGTTGGCCCCGAACATGACGCAGATCATGACGATGACCGCCGCTCCGGCGAGCGACATTTCCCTGGTTTTTTTCATGGTCGGTGAGGGGGTGACGGATTCGGATAAACGTGAATGTGGCGCGCCCGGCAGGATTCGAACCTGCGATCTTCAGCTCCGGAGGCTGACGCCCTATCCCCTGGGCTACGGGCGCGCGTTTAAAGGGAAAACTTTGATGGCGTCGTAAAAAATCCGATCTACTGTGTTGCAGCGCTTATTTTTAATTGAGGCATACTACATGTATTGCCTCAATTAAAAATAACCACTACGCCTTGTATATCGAATCTTTAACTTAGCCACCCCAAGCTTTTTTACGAGTTTATCAACTTTGATTAAGGCAAAATAGTTGATTCCGCCCGGCAAGTCAAGAATAAAGGCGAATCCGTCAGGATGTTTTTGGCGGATTCCTCAGCCTGCGGGTGTCCCCCACCCGGATGGTCACGTTTTTGGAGTCTAAATATTCGATCAGAGGGATCAGGTATTTTCGCGACACGCCGGCCAGCTCTTTGATTTCAGGCGTGGAGATCTCCTCGCGGGACGAAAGAAAGTCGATGAGTTTTTCCTTAAACCGGTCAAAGGGCTCGTGGTGGAAATAAAGGTCCTCTTTGATTTTGACGATAAGACCCTCGTCGATGAGCAGCATGAGCACATCGGCGGCCATGGCCCGGTCCACTTCCAGTTTTTCGCATAAATCCTTGAAATAAGGCGGGGTGAGCCCGCTTGTGTCATAGGCGCTCAGGATGTCTTTTCGCAAAGCCTTCTGGTCCGTCCCCAAAAGAATCTGATGTTCGGACAGCCGGACCGTCTCCTCTTCGGAAACCAGCTCCCCGCGTTTTTCCAGCCGGTTGACGGCCATGTGAACCAGCTTTCCATGGGCGCCGGGAAAACGGGTTTTCAGCTCCTCCCGGGCCGGGCCCGGCTTTAAGGGATTTTGCTCGTGGTAGCGGCTTAGGTGGCGCCGGATTTTGTTTTCAAGGCTCTCCAGGGTTTTGGCGTGGACATACACCCGTTTTTCCCGGTCGGACAGGGCCAGGACGTTTTCAGACATCAGGCCTGAAAGAATTTTAGAAAGGGGCTTTTCGGTGAGGTTGGTCATGACCTTCAGCTCATCAAAGGACACCCCGCTGTTCCCCGACATTTCGGCGTGGTGGGCCGCGATCTCACCCGGCTCCTTTTGGGACAGGGCCTCGATGCTTTGGGTCAGCCCGGGCTTGAAACGCTTGTGCTTGGAGGCCGCCGGGTTCAGGACGCTCCCGCCCCCCACGGTTCGGGCCGGGGAATAGCTCCGGATGACAAACCGGTCGTCCTTGACCAGGGCCACGGGGGACTCCAAGCGCAGCTGCGCCGCTGTTTTTTCCCCGGGCGCCAGCTCTTCTCTGTCCAGAAGAATCACGCGGCCCATGACCTCTCTCGTCCCGGCGTGGAACCGAACCAGGGCCCGGTTTTTCAGGGGTTTTCGGTTGGCGGAAAGATACTCCAGCGCCACGTCCACCATGTGGCTGTTGACCAGAGCGCCCGGCGAGGACAGGGTCTCCCCCCGGTTGATGGCGGATTTTTTCAGCCCCTGGAAATTGACGGCCGTTCTCATGCCGGCCTCGGCGCTCTCCACGCTCCGGTTCCGGGCCTGGATGCCCCGGACCTTGGAGTTGACGCCCGAAGGATACAGCGTCACAGGGTCCCCCACGCGGACCTGGCCCGAGATCAGGGTCCCGGTGACCACGGCGCCGAACCCCTTCATGGTGAACACCCGGTCCACGGGAAGGCGAAACGGCCCGGCCGAAGACCTGGGACGGATGTCCGCGCAAAGATCGTCCAGGGCCTTTAAAAAATCCCCGATTCCCTCCTGTTTGACTGAAGACACGGGAACCACCGGCGCGTCTTCCAGAAAGGTCCCCCGGGCGAAGGCGCGGATGTCCTCCACGACCAGCTCCATCCACTCCGGGTCCGCGAGATCCGTCTTGGTCAGCGCCACCAGGCCTTTTTGGATGCCCAGAAGGGAGCAGATCTCCATGTGCTCCCGGGTCTGGGGCATCACGCCCTCATCCGCGGCGATGACCATGGCCACGATATCGATGCCGGTGGATCCGGCCACCATGTTTTTGACGAATTTCTCATGCCCCGGCACATCCACCACGCTTAAAATCTGACCGCTGGGAAGCGTGACGTGGGCGAACCCCAGCTCAATGGTGATCCCCCGCTTTTGCTCCTCCTTCAACCGGTCGGTGTTGATCCCGGTGGCGGCTTTCACGAGGCTGGTTTTTCCATGATCAATATGCCCGGCCGTGCCCAGTATGATCCGCTTCAATGCCCGCGCTCCTTTATTTCCTGCCAAAAAGGTGTGACAGCATCGTAAAAAATCCGATCTACTGTGTTGCAGCGCTTATTTTTAATTGAGGCATACCACATGTATTGCCTCAATTAAAAATAACCACTACGCCTTGTATATCGAACTTTTTACGACGCTGTCCCGTAATTTTTTACGAGTTTATCAGGTGTGTTTTTAAATAAAAACAGGGCTCAGCGTACCAGAAGTTTTCAAGGCTTTCAAGGAAATTCAGAAGCGTTCGGGGGGCTTTTTGAAATGGCTTTTTTGATCCGGGTGTGAGAGTCTTCTGTTAATCCGTTATTATTTTTAAGTGTTAGCGAAATATGTCAATGAATTCAAACGGGGGGAGGCGGCGCTTTTCTTCATTAAGACAGAAATATGGTTTTTCGGTGTGACTTCTCCCGATCAAAGTTTTTTGAAAAACCCTGTCTTCCGCAGGATTATCCCGTCGCGCCGTGGAAACAAATATCCTCAATCCGTCAAGGTGGACCCCATGGCATTAATGAGATGGATTCAGCATTACATTCGGCAGGCGGCGGCTGCTTATTGAGCAGGACTTGCAATCGTCTCAGGAACTCGCCGCTTGAGCGATGGCGTTTTTTTCATCCCATCATCCGTTTTTTGTTCCGGCGATTATTTCGTAACATATCGGCTCGCGGCCTGGGAAATTGCGATGAAAGCATGTCTTTCTTTCATGGACGGCGATTTTTTCTGTGTCGATCATACGGTTGATCCAGGCGTATGATCCGTTGTGTCCGCCCGCGCCGTCCGTGTCTTTTTTCGTATGAATGAATATAAATGCCGTCTTCTTCCAGCAGCTCAAACGCCTTCTCAAGCCCCGCCTCCGGAATATGGCTCCCCCCGTTCGCCGACGCGGTAACCACGCAGTTGATATGTTTTTTTTTTAAGTTCCGAATCAATCTCATCCGGAAGCTCGGTGAGATCGGCCACGTAATACGCCTCATAGAATCCGGGTTTGTCCCTCTGGGCGGCTTCTCGGGCCGACTCCAGGATATCCAGCCCGTTGAGCCGGATGATTCCCATATTCCGGAGATGTTCCCCGATGATTCCGGCCCCGGCTCCCGGCTCGAAAACGCATAGCTCAAAGGGGTTGAGGGAAAGGTTTTCAAGGGTTTTGCCCAAAAGCCCGCAGATGGTGTCCGGTGTTTTATATTCCAGCAGGCGAAAAAGCGCGTCATAAAGCCCGGGGACGGCATAAATCCGGTTGTAATCCTGGAACCGGATTTTTTCTTTTTTCCCTCCAGATTCGACGAAAAAGTATTCCTTGTCCCGGGGCAATGTTTCATTTTCCGGAAACGAGATATGATAGTTTTCCTCCATGTCAAAAACTCCTTGTCTCCTCTTCCAGGTCCGTTGGCGCGGGGTCCCGATGACAAAATATTTCCCCTGGGCCTTTTCCAGAGATTCGACGGCGCTTTCGAAATTGATGTTATGCCGGAGTCGGGAATCAGGCGGATATCATTGATAATGATTGTGTTTTTCACAGACGTTTTATTTGTTTTCATGGTTTTTCAGAAATAGCTATTTCAAAAAATCGGCGTTTTTTGAGATCAGAATGAAATTTTTTATAGGCGTCGGCCCGCGGGCGCCCGGCCATTTGTTCCTGTTGACATGAAATGGGCCGCCTGATATAAATTGATGGCGTCGTAAAAATCCGATCTACAACAAAAAGCGCCAAAACAAATCACTCAACCGCCGCTTTATTATACAGACACACAACCACTGTTTGCGCCGGATCGCTGATAGCCCGTCGCGCCCGGTGAAACTGGCGATATGTGAAAAGGAAATTGACATCACGTTAACCTTGATGAACTCGTAAAAAAGCTTGGGATGGCTAAGTTAAAAATTCCATAGGCTAAAATTTAAGCCACAAGGCGTAGTGGTTATTTTTAATTGAGGCAATACATGTAGTATGCCTCAATTAAAAATAAACGCTGCAACTCAGTAGATCGGATTTTTTACGACGCCATCAACCTTATATTACGGTATGTAATACGGAGGTGTTGAAAATGATCACATTGAGACTGGACCCAAAGCTGGAAAAAGCCATTAACAATACCGCAAGAAATTTAGGCATGACAAAGTCAGAATTGATACGCAAAAGTATTGATGAGTATCTCGGGAAGCTTGCAAAACCCAATGCATGGAATGCCGGCCAAGACTTATTCGGGAAATATTCAAGTGGTCAGGGCAATTTGTCCGCCGACAGAAAGGAGATAGTGAAAAATAAAATCAGGGCCAAAAGGAAATGAAAAAAATCCTTATAGATTCTGGCCCGTTAATAGCCCTTTTCGATGCATCCGACAAGCATCATTCTGATTCTGTCAATTTCATAAAAACAAACAAATTCCCCCTGCTCACAACCATCGCATCCATAACAGAGACTCTCCATTTATTAGATTTCAATCGAAATGCTCAGATAGATTTTCTAGAGTGGGCGCATAGAGGAGCGGTTGAAATCCATAATATTGGAAATGATGATTTTGGACGACTAATACCGCAGCGCCACTTTAACTGTAACTAACTGAAAACAGGACAAAATCTTTTGAAAGAGATTTTTATAATATGCTGAATTTACTGCCACTTTATAAAAAGTGACGCTGTCGTAATGAATAAAATGGGACGGGCCAATAATGCTGTTGCCTTTTTAAGTCGTTTAAATTAAAATGGCGGAAAGAAGCTTTTAATTATGGAAAGCGAATATGAAAATTGAAAAAGTTGTGATACCTGCTGGAATTGAGAACAAAATCGAAAGCAAACATAATGTCAGAGTTAACGAAATTCGGCAAGCATTGATTAATGAACCGCGAATAAGATTTGCGGAAAAGGGCAATGTCAAAGGCAATGATGTTTATGTCGCTTTCGGGCGGACTTTTGGCGGAAGATATCTTTCAGTCTTTTTCGTTTATAAGCCGGAGAATAAAACAGGCATCGTTATCAGCGCCCGCGATATGACTAAAAAAGAGAGAAAGGCATATGGAAAAAAATAAATTAAGCAGTATATCAAAAGCAAGCACATATGAAAAGATGGGAGAATTCTGGGATTCACATGATTTCACGGAATTTGATGATGAGAGAACTGTTGATGTCAGATTTGAAATATCCTGCAAAATATCTGTGGAGCCTGATTTGTTATCATCCATTGAAAAACATGCAAGGCTTAGAAAAATAGACACAGAGACATTGGTGAATCTATGGCTGCATGAAAAGCTGAGTCAAGTCAATGCTGACATGCGCCCATTAGGATAAAAAACGCTCAACCAAACAGCATAAATGGAATAAACAGGAAAAATAGAGGAAAAATAGGAAAAATAGGGACAGGCCGAAAGCGCCGATTAAAACCGGTAAGGGATAGAGAATGAAAGAGTCTTATGGTGAAGGTTTAGCAAACCACATCAGCCTCGAGTCATGCGGCAATTGCAGTAATGCAATGGCTGAAGCGTTGACAGAGGGAAGCGCAGGCGGGCCATTGAGCTCCGAAATCACTAGTTTTCGGGCGCCGACCACGTAGCCTGATTGGGAAGGCCATACGCCTCACAGCGTTATTTTGCGAGTTGTGGGGCGGCCCGGCGGAGTCTTAGAACCTGGCATGTGTGGACATTTCTTACGCGGGAATCGGGAGATCCGTGAATTTCCTCAAAGAGAAAAAATAGGGACAGGCCAATAATGCTTTTTTTTCTCCTTTCAGAAAAAGAGCGGTTTAAAAATTTTAAAACAAAAATATCATAACCATCTGAAAAGTCAATAAAAATATTCATTTTAATCTCTTAAGTTAATGACATTGCGTTGAAACTATTGAAGAATTGGATAGAGTTCTTCTAACGTATCGTCCATACATAAATGCTGATATTGCTGAACGCATTGAAGATATAAAGAATCATTTAATAATCCAAAATTTTCTTGACGCAGAGTTTCTTGTTGAAAGGTGGCAAATGGATGGAAACGAACTCAGTTTGGGAGAGTTTCTTGAGTTAGGTAACCTACTACCTGATTTCGCTAATAAGGCTCAAAAGCTTAGTGATCAGTTGCGAAAAATGTATGATCCACAAATCATTGATCCTCTACGGGCCAGCGAAATAACTAAATATTGGTCTAAAGCAGAAGAACATTTAAGAAAAGATCCCTAACCAAGCAAATTAACACGGATGCAAATTCCGCTGCACTCCATTTGCACCGGTTATTTGCGGCGTTGGCTTTCATAAAGGAGGTGCAAAAGCAATGAAACGATTATGGTCCTTTATCCATAAGATTTTACTATTAATTTTTGTCGGTACACTTGCAGGATGCGCCACCACTGCTCATGTTTCTATTGACCGTGCTTCGACAGAGAACGCTACTTTTATTATATCGAACGGAAATGACCCCATAGGTGTTGCGCCGGTAATATCAGAGGAAATATCCAAACGAGGATATCAAGTTCAAATTCTTAATCCTCGCCAAAATACATCGAACCAAGAGTCAGCGACTGTTGCCGCATTCGGTAGTGGTTTTTTTATTTCTGAGGATGGAATTCTGATTTCTAATGCCCATGTAGTGAAAGGGGCAAATACTATAATTGTAAGAACTGTTGATGATAATAAATTCATGGCTAAAATCTTAATTTCCGATGAGAAAAATGACATTGCCATTTTACAACCGCTCGAATCGCTTACAGTGGATAAGTGGCTGACTCTATCGCAGTATAGAAAAGGCGCAAATCTTGGTGAGAAGATTAGGATTATTGGATACCCCCTATCAAACCTTTTAGGAAAACATCCGCGAGTTACTGAGGGAATAATCTCAGCCGAAGTAGGCCTGCTTGACGATCCCACACGATTTCAAGTCTCTGCCTCAATTCAACCCGGAAATAGTGGCGGCCCCGTTCTTAATGAAGACTATCAGGTGGTAGGAATTGCTTCCGAGAAACTCTCTGATCTATATGCTGTAAGAAAAACCGGTTCAATTCCGCAGAATGTTAACTTTGGAGTGAAAGCAGATTATGCAAGGATGCTATTTAACAGCAGCATTGAAAAATCTATAGCCAATAATGTTTCCAAGGTCCAATCTTTGAAGGATGCTGTTGCTTCAACGGTTTTAGTAGCAGTAAATGTAGAAGACATTCCAGAAAACGCCACAATATCAAAACCGAAAAGGAATATTTTGATAACGTACAGTTACAACTATAGTTGGGATGTGTTTCATTACACACTATCTAGATTTAACATGCAATGGGTTGATGAGAACAGTGGTGAAGTCATAGCCAATGGAAATTTTTCGGGTGCATCGTTCCTGAGTTATGTGGGTATCGTACAAGGTGTTATAAAAGAAGTCTTCGATAAAGCCGGAATGTAACAAAAGCCAACGAATAAGGTTAGATTGTGAGAGCGAAGCGAGCCACAATCTGAACCGTTTGTTGGACAAGCCCGGTCTCTATTATATAGAAAATATCTTTTTGGGATACAGTGGCCAAATCAGGCGGGTGAGAGGCAGAGATTCTTCCGCTTTCAAAAAATGATCTTTGAAATAGATTTTCTTGGCAAACAATTTGCCAGAGGCGGAAAGCGCTATTTTTTCGAACGCAGGTATCCATTTCCGAAAGAATCGGTTTTTTTTAATGATCAGCAATGTCGTTTCAGGGTTGTATAACGAATTCTCCTTTTCAAGGTTATGTACAGGCCTTTTGTCTCCTCGGTGGTTTCGATATCATCGTCAGGATGATTTTCATTTTTGCGCCACATACCGGGCAGGCGATGCTCGGCCGCTCTTTCGTTTGTTTAAGAATCATGAAGGGGTTGACGCGTAGAATCAACCGCAATATGCTGATGAGTTTTTTACTGCATGGATGTAGAAAACCGTAACTCCTGACTCTGCGAAACCCTTTTGGCAGCACATGGAGCATCAACAGGAAAAGAAAATATTCGCCCGTGACCGTTTTGATCTGGCGCCGCTTTTTTTTGGAATGAAGATACCTGAAGGTGACCATGCCGTTTTCGCATTTTAGGATATCCTTTTCCTGGATAACGCCTCGGTAGAGATATTTGCCGAGATAGATTAATGCCTTATCGCCCTTGCCGACATTTTTGCAGTCAACAACCCATTGTTTGGGGCAGTTTTTCGGCGCGCGCAATTTTTCGGCGACGATTGCTTCCAGAAATTTTGCTCTGAAAACTTTTGCCAGGGCCTTATGACTGAAGAGATAGTCGGAAGATTTTACCCGCCACAATCTGGTTTTTGCGTTGATGCTTGCGCCGGGCATGACCACATGCATATGTGGATGATAATCAAGCCGTCTTGAATGGGTATGCAGCATTGCTGTAAACCCTGCCGAGCCCTGGAGCTTTTTGTCGTTTTGGGTAAATGTTTTAAGGACATCCCGAACACAGGAAAACATCAGGGAATAGATTTTTTTCTGGTTTTTCCGGGCAAGATCCCGAAGCTGGCTGGGCAAGGTAAAGGTGATCAGGTAGTATTGGGCCGGAAGAAGCTTGCCCAACTGATTGTCAATCCATTGATGGCTTTCATGGTTTTGGCAATGAGGACAATTTCTGTGACCGCAGGAATGTGGAATATACGTTTGGCATCCGCAATTATGATCGGCGCATCGGGCCAGTATGTGGGGGCCATGTTCTTTTCTGCACTGTTCCATGGCTTGCAGGGCTTTTTTATGTCCCGGCATGATGATTGATTTGTATTTGGCATAAAATCGGTCTTTAAATTCGCTGATAATTGAGGAGAGCGGAATCATTTTACACCTCCCCATTTTATGTCAAATCCATTTATCAGCGCATTGATGGTCTGAGAGGCGTTTTTGCTGGTTTTGGAAGTCAGATGCGTGTATCGGGAGGTTGTCAGTATGCTGACATGGCCAAGGATTTTTTTGAGTTCAATGAGATCGGCGCCCGCTTCGAGCAAATGGGTGGCAAAGCTGTGGCGCAACGAATGGCATGAGATTTTTTTTTAAGTAGAAAATAGGGACAGGCCAATAATGCTTGACAACCGCAAAGTTCCACGATAAACCATTCCCCAAACACCCAAAACAGGACAAAACCCATGCCAAGAACAGCCAGAATGCTCAACAAAGGCGAAAAAACCGTCTATCATGTCATTTCCCGAACCGCCCTGGACGGTTTCCCCTTTCAGGACGTGGAAAAAGAGGCCCTGGTCAAAATCATCAAAAAATTCAGTCGCATCTATTTTGCCGATGTCCTGGGCTTTTGCGTCATGGGCAACCATTTCCACCTGCTGGCAAAGATGCGCCCAGGCCATGATTTTACGGACGAACAAATCCGGGAACGGTTTTTGAATTTTTACGGAAACGAACGGGAATTCGGGGAAGGCGACATTGAGCGTTTTCGGGAAAAATGGTCCAATCTCTCGGAATTTATGAAAGAAATCAAGCAGACCTTCTCACGGTTTTACAACAAACTCCATAATCGCAGGGGAACGCTGTGGGCCGAGCGCTTTAAAAGCGTGATCGTGGAAGACGGGAACACACTCATCAACTGCCTGGCCTATATTGATTTAAATCCTGTCCGGGCCGGGATCGTGGATCGCCCGGAGGCGTATCGCTGGAGTTCCCTGGGACATCACATTCAGGCCGGAAATGAGGGCGGTTTTTTGTCCACGGACTTCGGCCTGGTGGAATTCAACGTGATGAACGAGGCCGAAAGAGTCAGGCGATACCGGCGATATGTGTATGAGTCCGGCGCGTTGAGCCCATCAGGCAAAGAGTTTGCGGGAACCATTGATCCCGGCGTTGTGGAAAAGGAACGAAACGCCGGATTCCGCCTGACCCGGACCCGAAGATTCGCGTACAGAACCCGCTACTTCACCGATTCGGGAATCATCGGCTCCAAAGCGTTTGTCATGACGCATTACCAGAGGTTTAAAGACCGTTTTGAGTCCAAACGCGAAAAGAAACCCAAATCCATCCAAGGACTTGAGGGAATCTATTCTCTGAAACGACTGTCTGAATCCGTATAGTTCAGGAAGGCGCCGAGGGGCAAAACCATTGTCCGGTCCCGGCGATCCGTTCAGATTTTAGAGACAGGGCATGCCCTGTCTCCGCAGGCGAAAACCACTCATTTTGAGCCTTTTATTCTTTCTCGGTTTAGATCAGCGGTTAAATTTTTCCGCAAGCTTTGATGGCGTCGTAAAAAAAATGCGTCGCAGCGCTTATTTTTAACCGAGGCATACTACATGTATTGCCTCAATTAAAAATAACCACTACGCCTTGTGGCTTAAATTTTAGCATATGGAATTTTTAACTTAGCCATCCCAAGCTTTTTTACGAGTTTATTGGCTTTGACAAAGCCTCTGTTTCCGATGCGCCTGATCGCCCTTGAACAGGCATCAATAGTCTTTGGCTGAAATCCATTTGAGTCTCAGACACTTCAGATGTTTTTGATAAAGCTTGTTGAATTGCGGATCAGCCGGCACGTTGATGTTCATTGTAACCTCTTTTTAAAAATTGGCATGAAAGGCAAATGCCCTTGCTTTTCCGTTTCATTTTTATTACTAAAGGCAGGATGTGACAATATTGATGGCGTCGTAAAAATAAGCGCCACGCCTTGTGGCTTAAATTTTAGCATATGGAATTTTTAACTTAGCCATCCCAAGCTTTTTTACGAGTTTATCAATATTTTATAACGAAAAAAATGTAACCGGGGCGCCTGCCGCGTAGGGGCTTCGTCCAACAAGGCTATTGCGGCCGACGCAAAAAGCCGCGCGGCTGAATAGCGGCGTTCGCCGATTTTAGAGTGGGCGAACAGTGTGCTTGAAAAATAGCGCCGCATGTTGTATATTAGAAAGAAAATGGGGGCATTATGTCTAACAGGATTATGAAAATAGCTGATCAGTTTAAGGCCCTTCCTCAGAGCGAGCGGAATGAGTTTTTGTCATGGCTTTTTGATTTCGAAACGAGCCAATCTGATGAGTGGGACAAAAAAATTGCTCACGATTCTCAACCTGGGGGACGTCTTGAGAATGTTCTTAGCCGTGTCCGTAAGGATATCGCTGAGGGAAGGACCAAACCTCTTGATGAAGTCCTCAACAACACCTGATTTTTGGATAAGTTACCGAAGCCTTCCTGCTGAAATCAAGAGGAGGGCAAGGACCGCATACCGTTTATGGCGCGCCAACCCGCGCCATCCGTCCCTGCGTTTCAAAAAGGTCGGTGAACTGTGGTCAGTTCGGATCGGCAGTGGCTATCGCGCGCTCGCACTGCTGCAAGAAGACATGCTCTTTTGGTTTTGGATCGGCGCTCACGATGAGTACGAACAACTTCTATCCAACCCGCAGTGAATTTGATCCGGAAATTTGTCGGCGAACAAAACGGTAGAGTGGGACAGGGCGGGTTGGGCCGTTTTGAGATTTTGCCGTAAAATGACGTTTATCGAGTTGGGTGAGCGTGCCGTAACCCGCCCGGCCCATCACCTCTACCTTCTCCAGTAAAACAAACTGCCTTGACATAGCATTATAATATATTTACAATGTAAATATGAATAAATTGATTTTTGAATGGGATGATGCAAAGAATAAAATCAATCTAAAGAAACATGGGATCTCTTTTGAAGAGGCCCAGACAGTATTCTTTGATGATAATGCTATTGAATTTGATGACCCTGATCATTCCCTTGATGAAGAAAGATATTTGCTTTTAGGCTTTAGCCAAAGCCTGAAAATTCTAGTTGTATGTCATTGTTATCGGGATAGAGAATCGGTAATTCGAATTATTTCAGCCAGAAAGGCAACCCAAAAAGAACAAAAAGCGTACTATAGGTGACATCATGAGGAAAGAATATGATTTTGAAAAAATGAAAGGACGTAAAAATCCTTATGCTAAACATTTAAAAAAACAAGTTACCATTCGGATGAGCGTCGATATCATCGAATATTTCAAAGAATTGGCAGACGAAACAGGAGTCCCCTATCAAAATTTAATTAATCTCTATTTGCGTGATTGTGTTCAATCAAATCGCAGACCATCTTTAACCTGGTCATCATAATTTGGGGAACAAAACGCTGGAGCGGGACCAGGCTTACTACGCGGCCTTTCGGAAGTCCCTGGTTCGGGAAAATCTAAAATTTTAAAGTAAGGGGGAAAATAATATGCCGGAGATCACAAGATTTTATGGCATTATAATAAAACTGTTTTTCGGAGACCATCCTCCTCCGCATTTTCATGCCGTTTACGGAGAAAACAATGGCCTTTTCAGCATACAACCTCTTCAGCATACAACCTCTTGAAATGATTGAGGGCGATTTGCCAAATCGGGCAAAGAAAATGGTTCTCGAATGGGTAGCGGCTTATTAAGCGGAACTTTTGGAAATGTGGGACACACAGGATTTCAGGAAACTTCCTCCTCTGAAATAGGTGACAAGATGAAATATCCGACAATAAAATCAGTTAAAACAGTTGAAAAAAATACACTTATTGTACATTTTTCAAACAATGAGAAAAGGAAATATGATGTGACTCCTCTACTAAACAAAAAAATGTTCTCCGCACTTAAAAATTCTGCGTTTTTCAAGAATGTACGAATAGATACGGGTGGCTATGCGCTAATATGGAACGAAGATATTGATATAAGTGAATATGAAATATGGCGCAATGGCACACCGATATAAAAAATAACCCGGCAGTCCAGCGGACAATTGGGGGCTGGAGCGACAGCGGAAGCCCCCAATTGCCGCTGACTTTTGCGTTATATTTTAACGTTCCGAAAAAATGCCCGAAGGGCATTATGTTCATGCAGGGTTAGAAGGTTTCGCTCGGCAACTTAGCAACGCCGGTTATTCACTCTTAATTTACTAAAAAAGGACAAAAACATGAAACTGGCTGTCAGCGGCAAAGGAGGAGTGGGGAAAACCACATTTTCCGCTCTTTTGATCCGAACATTGAATGAGCAGGGAAAACGGGTGCTGGCCATCGACGCCGACCCCGACGCGAACCTGGCGGCGGCCGTGGGGATACCCGACGCCGACAAACTGGTTCCCATCGCCGAGATGAAAGACCTGATTTTTGAAAGAACCGGCGCCCAGCCCGGAACCATAGGGGGTTTTTTTAAATTGAACCCCAAGGTGGACGATTTGCCTGAAGCCCTTTCCGCCAGGCTGGAAAATATCAAGCTCATGCGCCTGGGAGGCATCAAAAAAGGCGGATCAGGATGCATCTGTCCGGAAAGCGTTTTGCTCAAGGCCCTTGTGACCCATATTGTCCTGGGCCGGGACGAGGCGGCGGTGCTGGACATGGAAGCGGGCATCGAGCACCTGGGCCGGGCCACGGCCGGGGCCGTGGACAAGCTCATCGTGGTGGTGGAGCCCGGCCGCCGGAGCATTGACACCGCCATGAACATACGGAGACTGGCCGGCGAAATCGGGCTGGAAAAGATTTACATGGTGGGCAATAAAATTCGGGGGAAAAAAGACCGGGAGTTTTTGACCTCTCATTTGAAGGATTTTGAATTTTTGGGATTCATGCCCTATGACGAGGCCCTCATCGAATCGGACCTTTCCGGGAAATCCCCCTACGAATCGGACTCGGCGGCGAAAGAAGAAGTTAAAAAAGCGCTGCTCAAGCTCTGATGGCCTTTTCTGAAAAACCGCCCGGGCGTTTGAGAAAAAAACGCTTTTCCAGGGCCGGAAAACCGCGCCGGAAAAGGCCTCAGATACTTAAAATCAAGCCCGGGGCCGATTCGTCCTTAAAAAGCGTTTTTGGCGGCATCGGGGTTCCGGGAAAAAAAGAGTTTGTCCCGGACCCCTTTCAAAAGGAGGCGGTGGAGAAAATCGCGGTGTCGGACTGCCTGGTGACCGCCCCCACCGGCTCGGGCAAGACCTGGATCGCCAAAGAGGCCATGGCCGCCGTCCGCCAAAAGGGGGGCCGGTCCTGGTACGCCTCTCCCTTAAAGGCGCTTTCCAATTCCAAACACATCGAGTTTTCAGAGGACTTCGGCGCCGAAAACGTGGGAATCCTCACCGGCGACCGAAAGGAGAACGCCTCGGCGCCGGTGATCGTGGGCACCACGGAAATCCTTCGCAACCACCTGTATGACGCCATGATCCAGGGGGAATCTCTGGCCGCCGACCTGGTGATTTTAGACGAGGCGCATTTTCTGGGGGACCCGGAGCGCGGCGTGGTGTGGGAGGAGATCATGATCTATCTGCCGGAGCGGATTCCTTTGCTTCTGCTTTCCGCCACCATCGGCAACGCCGATGAGATCGCCCAATGGCTGTTTTCCATACGCCGGCGGGAGTGCTTTGTGGTCCGGGAAACCCGAAGGCCCACCCCCCTTTATCCCCTGTTCATGCATCCCGGGGGGACCCTGTCGCCCCTTCTGGCGCCGGGCCCCTCCGGGGATGAAACCCGGCCCGGCAAAAAGCTCGGCAAAAAAGTCCAGCGTTATCTCAAGGCCGATTTCCCGCCGCTGATGGCGTTGCCCCGGCGTCTGCCCCCCTTTGGGGAGATTTTGGACGTTTTAGAGAAATATCGACTGCTTCCGGCGATATTTTTCCTGAAATCCCGGGCCGACTGCGACGCGGCGCTCAAGCTGTGCGCCCGGGGGGCCCCGGCCGGGGAGTCGGCCCGGGAAAGGATCGCCGAGCGCCTTCCGGCGCTCCTGGAGGGAAATCCCCGCATGGAGGAGCACGGCCAGCGGCGTTTCCTGGAGCGCTTCGCCGCGGGCGCCCACCACAGCGGCCAGCTTCCCGCGTGGAAGCTGATCCTGGAGGCCCTCATGACCGAGGGCCTGCTTCGGGCGGTGTTCGCCACCTCCACCGTGGCCGCCGGGGTGAATTTTCCGGCCCGGACCATTGTGTTTTTAAATTCGGACAAGTTTGACGGCACGGCGTTTTTTCCCTTGACGCCCACGGAGTTTCACCAGATGAGCGGAAGGGCCGGGCGCCGGGGTATGGATAAAATCGGCTTCGCCCTGCTGCTGCCGGGCGTCCATATGGATATCCGCCATATGGGGCGTTTGTTTTCCGCCCCCCCGTCGGGCATCCAAAGCCGGATTAAGATCAATTTTTCCATGACGCTGAACCTGGCCCATTCCCATTCCATGGACGGGATCAGAACGCTTCTGGACCGCTCGCTGGCGGCGTGGCAGATGTCGGGAAAGGGCCGGTCCAAAAAAAAGAAAAACGCCGGGGAGCGTTTGTGGAAAGAGTTTTTAAGACATCTGGATTTTTTAAAAAAACAGGGGTATGTTCGAAAGGATGGCTCTTTGTCGCCGGACGGGGAGTGGGCCTGCCGGCTGCGGGTGGATCAGCCCATGATGATCGGCCAGTGTCTGCGGGAGGGGCTTTTTCCCGATGACAACCCGGCCTTTCTGGCGGCGCTTTGCGCCGTGTTTGTCAATGAGCGGGAGTTTTTCGACGGCGCCGCGGCCAGAGCCGCGCCCGGCGGACTGAAAAAGGCGTTTTCCAATATGGCGAAAGAACTGGAGCCGTTTCGGGAACACATGGAGGACAACCGCTTTTTGGCCCGGCCGCTTTTTTTCACCCCCGCCGTGATCATTTACCTGTGGGCGTCGGGGTTTTCCTGGGAAAGCGTTCTGGAGATATCGGGCCTGGCCGAGGGGGACCTGGCCATGCTTATTTTCCGCACAGCGGACAATTTGCGCCATATTCAGGCGCTGGGGGATTTTTTCCCCGACATATCCCAAAAAGCCGGGGCCGTGGCTCAATCCATGCTTCGGGACCCGGTGGCATAGCAAAGAAAAGGAGACCACGCGCGTATGAGCTGGCTTGGAAAAATCGTGGGGGGGACCATCGGCTTTATGATGGGAGGTCCCATTGGAGCCGTGGCCGGGGCCGTTTTCGGACACAAATTTGTGGATCAGGACAAAAAAAAATCTCGCATCGGGGCGAGATTCACCGGCAGACTCTCGGCCGGGGAGGAGGACCAGCTTACGTTTTTCGTGGCGACGTTTTCCATGCTGGCCAAGCTGGCGGCCGCTGACGGGAACGTCTCTGCGCAGGAGGCGTCGTCCATCAACGACTTCATGGACCGGGACCTGAATCTGGACATGGCCAGCAGACGCGCCGCGGCCCGGATATTCAACGAGGCCCTCCATTCCCGGGACGGCTTTGAGGATTTCGCGAACCAGTTTTACAGCCGGTTTCACTCCCATCCCCCGCTTCTGGATATGATGATTGACATTCTTTTGAGGGTGGCGGCGGCCGACGGCGACATCGCCTCAAGCGAAGAGAGCCTGATCCGCTTGGCCGCGCGGGTTTTTCGCATGGAAGACTCCCATTACCTTGGCCTGAGATCGAAACACGCCGGCCACGCCGACCGGCATTTCGCCGTTTTGGGCTGCGATCCGGGAGATTCCATGGAAAAAATAAAATCCAGCTACCGGCGCCTGGTTCGGGAATACCACCCCGACGCCATCGCCTCCAAGGGGCTGCCGGAGGAGTTC
Organism: Candidatus Desulfarcum epimagneticum; assembly: GCA_900659855.1. Taxonomy (NCBI): domain Bacteria; kingdom Pseudomonadati; phylum Thermodesulfobacteriota; class Desulfobacteria; order Desulfobacterales; family Desulfobacteraceae; genus Candidatus Desulfarcum; species Candidatus Desulfarcum epimagneticum. The sequence continues at coordinate 27,339 of CAACVI010000004.1, read as the reverse complement.
ACGAAATTTTCCCAGGAAAAATTCCAGGAGATCCAAGCCGCCTATGAGGTCATCAAAAAAGAGCGGGGGGTCGTCTGATCAAGGCGTCCCCCGCTCTTTTTGGAGTTTACGCGACGTGCTTTTGGGTGACGTAATACTGCTGGGCGATGGACAGAACGTTGTTGATGAGCCAGTAGAGCACCAGGCCCGATGAAAAGTTGATGAAGATCACCGTAAAGACAATGGGCATGAGCGTCATCATCATTTTGGCCTGCTTGGGATCGTTTCCCATGGGCGGCGACATCTTCTGCTGGAGAAACATGGTGCCCCCCATGATGAGCGTCAGAACCGGAACGCCGTAGGGCGGCTCCATGAGGGGAATGGAAAAGGGAAAGGAAAAAAGCCGGTCCGGCGCCGACAGGTCGTTGATCCAGAGGAGAAACGGGGCGTGGCGCAGCTCAATGGCCTGGTAAAGCATCCGGTAAAGGGCGAAAAACACCGGGATCTGGGCGACCATGGGCAGGCAGCCCCCCAGTGGATTGACCTTGTATGTCTTGTATAAAGACATCACCTCTTCGTTCATCCGTTTTTTGTCGTGTTTGTATTTTTCCCGGAGTTCAGCCATGAGCGGCTGCATTTTTTTCATCTGGCCCATGGACTTGTAGCTTTTGGTTCCCAGGGGCCACAGCAGCAGCTTGGTGAGGAGGGTGAGAAGAATGATGGCGATCCCGTAGTTGGGGATGTGCTTATAGAAAAAGTTCATGAGCCACAGGCAGGGCTTGGCGATGAAGTCGAACCATCCGAAATTGACCACGTGGGCCAGCTCCGGGCTCACGGATTTCAGGTCGCCCAGTCTCTTGGGGCCGTAATAGACGTTGAAGCTGAAGCTCCGCGACTCCCCGTCACCTATGGCCAGGCCGGGATACACCAGCCGGCAGTAAAGATCGCCCCTTCGGTTAAAGGCCCGGACCTCGGCGTCCGGCGCGTTTTGAGGGATGACGCTTCCCATGAAATACCGGCTTTCCATGGCGATGAAATCGATTTTTCCTGAAAAGCGCTGGGTTTCCTCGTCCTCTTTCACCTTGATCTGCTCAAGGGATTTGTCCACCAGGGCGCTGGGGCCTTCAAATCCGTAAGTGGCGGCTTTCGCGGCCGCCCGGGACAAAAGGGAAAGGGCCATGTCCTTTCTTAAGACCTCGCCGGTCCGGTTCACGATCCGAATCTCCAGGCCGATGTCGTAGCGGCCCGGGCGAAACACATAGCGCTTTTCAATGGCCAGCCCGTCGGGGGAGCGCCAGGTCAGGGTCATGGCCTTTTCGGCGCCGGACACCGTCATGGAGTCGGTTTCGATGTCCGCGTCAAACACGGCGCCGGAAATCGGCGCGCCGTCCGGGGAAGGAAAATCAAGGGCCGGAGAGCCCGTGGGCAAATCTTTTGGAATCAGCTCCTTATAGGGCGAGTCCGGGGCCGCCTCCTCCCGGTACTCTTTCAGGGCGAACCGTTTGAGCGCGCCGCCGTTTTCCGATATCTCGGCTTCGTAAAGCGGGGTCTCAACCCGGATGGTCCGGGCCCGCCGTCCGGGCGACGCTGCGGGATCGCCGGGCGCGGTTTGGGCGGGGTTCATTTGAACAGGGTCCGGACGATCGTATTCCCCGGCCTTTTTTTCTTCCGGGTATGGGGCCGGGGCGTTTTGACCATTTTTCTCGGCCTGGGCCGTCTTTTGGATCTCAGGGGCTTTTTCTTTCATTTTGGGCTCGAAGAAGGTCGCCCATATCAAAAAGATGGTAAATGAAATGCCGATGGCGATAAAAAGTCTGGCTTGTTCCATGGTGTTTTGTCAACTCCAAAGCGTTTAAACGCTTTTTTACGGTTCCACTTAAATGTTTTGATGACGGCCGGACAAAGAAACCCGGGAAATCCCGGGCGTTAAGGCACGGGATCGAACCCCCCCGGATGAAAGGGATGGCAGCGCCCCAGTCTTTTGACGGACAGCCACAACCCCTTGATGGCGCCGTGTTTGAGCACGGCCTGACGTGAATATTCGGAGCATGTGGGATAAAAGCGGCACGAGGGCCCCAAAAGAGGGGACACGCACGCCTGGTAGGCCCGGATGCACAGCGCGAGGGTTCCGGTTATGATTTTGTTGATGCCCGGCATATGATTTTTAAAATTTTTTCAAGGGATTCGGATATCTCGGCGGATGTCAGACCGGCGGCGCTTTGATGCGCGATGATATTGATGTCCCGGTTTTTTTTCAGTCGATGGCGGTTGTGGCGAAAAAACTCCCGAACCTGGCGTTTGAGGCGGCTTCGGACCGCGGCGTTCCCGATTTTTCGGGTGGCGGTGACTCCCAGCCGGGAGACTTCGCCTTTCCCGGGGGCCTCAATGGCCAGGAAATGGTCCACCCGGATTTTTCGACCGACGCGACCCAGTTTTACAAATTCTTCGCGTTTTAAAATCCGGGCCGACTTGGGAAAGTCATAAGAGGGCGTTTTTTTCTCGTCCGGCGCCGTCATCTTCGTTTTTTCGCAAAAAAGCCTAAACCGCCAGACGTTTTCGGCCCTTGGCCCTTCTGCGGTTGATGATTCTTCTGCCCTGCTTGGTGGACATGCGGCTTAAAAAACCGTGCTTCCTGCTTCTTTTCCGGTTGCTTGGCTGGTAGGTTCTTTTCATCGTGGGTTTTCCTTTTTATGATATCGCCCGATTCATTTTTTACGAGTTTATTAAAGCTCGACCGTGTTTTTATCAAAGTTTTTTATCCAATCACATTCTTTGAGACATGTCAAGGCCGACAGCGTCTTAAAAATCAGAAGCGCCACTCCAGATCCACAAACACCTGATCATTTCCCCCGATCTTTTGAAAGAAAAACAAATCCCCGGATTCGTAAAAGAGGACGCCCCCGGACGCCGACACGCTGTCCGTGATCTCGTATTCCCCCCGGGCCCGGAACAGCGCGCCGTCCTGGCCCCGCTCCCCGTAAACCGAGGCGAAAAAGGAGGCGGACAGCCGCTCGTTTAAAAACGAGCGCGACACGTTCAAAACGGTCTGGAGCCGGTTTCTTTTTTCCCCCCCGGCGGCCAGGCGGCTGTCGTAGTCGATGAGATGGCGATGGACGGTCTCCAGGCTGACGGTGGCGTCGGTGAATCCGGAGTACTCCGCGCCGGCCAGGATATCAGCCCTGGACCGTCCCCGGTCCGAAAGGGTCAGAACGCTCCCGGCGGCCATGCGGTCCGAGAAGCGAAGGCCGTCGAAAAAGGCGGCCTCGGTTTTAAACAGCCAGCTTCCTTTGGCCGCGTTGAAGTCGGCCCCGATCATTTTCACCCGGGCGTGGCGCTTTTCAAAGGCGCCCGCGGACGAGATGACCAGGTGGGGATTTTTGTCGTAGCAGTCGGCATAGTAAACGGCGCCGTCTTTGCCCGAAAAGGAGCCGCCGGCCGAAAGCGCCCATTCCGTGTTCGTCAGAGTGTGGGAGGCCGTTTTTTCAGGGGGCGGGGCAAAGGCGTAGGGGTAAAAAGCCGAGCCGAAGGCCGGCTCCTGGTTGAGGCGGCGCTCATGGAGGGCGATTCCGGAAAAACTCCAGTTCCCGGCGTAGAAGTCCAGGCGGCTCATCAGCGCCGGCAGACGCAGATCCTCCAGGTCGGTTTTTCCCGGCTCCCTCATATTGACGGGGTTCAGCACGTCCGTCACCCGGATGTAATCGGATTTTCCCCAGACCGCGATCTGGCGTCCCGCCTTCACGTCCAGGCGCCGGGAAAGACTGCCCTGAACGTAGGCCTCCCGGATTTCGGCGCCGCGCTCGCGGGTCTCCAGCGCATGCCCGGCGTATTCGTCCCGGCCCCGGGCCGCGTAAATTCCGTCGTAAAACCCCTCTCCCGAGACTTTGGCTTTCCACGGCCCGAAGCGGGAATCGAATATGTCCCGGTCAAATTCCAGAAACGCTTTGAGCTTAAACGCCGACACGCCCCGCCAGTCGTTTTGCCCGGCGGCGGGACGGCTTTGGGAAAAATGGTATGAGGATGAAAATTTCAGCCTTCCGGACAGCCCCGGGATTCCCCTCCATCCCCGGGCCGTTTTCTTTTCCGGCGCCGGAGGCGGGGCGGTTTGAGCGTCGTCGAAGTCGCCTTCGAGATCGCCGGCGTCGTCCCCGTCGGTGAAATCATCCCCGAGATCGTCCCCGGCGGCGCCGTCGGTGAGATCATCGCCCGGATCGTCTTGCGGCTCATCGGCGAAATCGTCGCCCAGATCGTTTTCAATCTCCCGGCTTTCCATGACCCCGGCCCCGGTCTCAGCCCCTGTGGCCTTTTGGAAAAATCCCATTCCCGCAGCCGCCAGGGCCAGGCATAAAAGCAGGGCCGGCGCGTGTCGTGTCATTTCCTTTTAAAGCCCCTTTCCCAGCCGTCTCAGGGTGAACAGATCGTCGGAGAGACTCTGGTTGAATTTGACGTCGCGGATGGAGATCCGGGTCTTGTGTTTCACGGTTTTGCCCAGTCTTTTGGACACCCGGATCTCCAGGGGCGTCCATATGCCGTCGATGAGCCGGATATCGTCAAAGTCCATGATCTTCACATATCCCCCCTCGGCCGTCCACGCCTTGATTTTGGACACCACATGGTTGTCCTGGCGCACCGCCAGGATGGATTTTTTGTACCCGGTCTCATCCACGACCTCCTCGCTTCGGGGAATGGACTGGATGAGCCACACCCGGACGCCTTTCAGGGTGGTTTCTTTGATGAGCTTAAAATCGTAATCAATGAGATTCCGGGAAGTCATGTCCGAATAGTTGAGGTCCGAGCCCATGAAGCTGCCGTCCTTGTCGCCTGTGGCGATGCGTTTGGGCTTTCCCAGGGCCGGTAGATACAGCCACTGGTCGTCGTCTTTTTCCTCATCCCCGTAGTCGAATGTCAGAAATCCCGTGTTTCTCACACTGGCCGGGCTTTCAATGAACATGATCTGTCTGGTGTCCGGGCCGTAATCCTTGGTGAAAATGGAGAACTGTTTTTTCCGGACCGCGCCGTTTTTGTCAATCAGCTCCATGAGCATGGAATGGGTCCGGTGGTCGCCGTCGTCCCGGTCCTCCACTTTTCGCATGATTTCCCGGGCCGCCGGGTCATCGGCGGCTTCGGCCCGGCCCCAAAACAGACAGACGCTGATGAGAAGGTCCGCGATTAAAAAAGCCAGCAAAAAGACCATGGGTTTTTTCATGGGGATGTCTCCTTCTTTCGATTCAAAACAATCATTAACGCCGGCGCGATGAAATAATCCGACAAAAGCGCCATGAATATCGTGATTCCGGTTAAAAATCCGAACAGAAACAGGTTGTTCATGTCGGAAAACATAAAGGCGAAAAACCCGATGGACAGCACGCAGGTGGTGACCAGCATGGCCCTTCCCGTGGTCAGAAGGGTTTGGGTCACGGCGCGGGCCGCGTCGCCCGACTCCTCGAAATATCGCCTGAAATTGTGCATGAAGTGGATGGTGTCGTCCACCGCCAGGCCGATGGCGATGCTGCCCACCAGCATGGAAAACAGATCCATCTTGATCCCGGCCCATCCCATGATCCCCAGGGTGACGACGATGGGGGCCAGGTTGGGAATCATGGACACCAGCCCGATGCGCAGGCGACCGATGAGAAGAACCATCAGAAGGGTGATGGCCAAAAAGGCGTACCCGTAGCTTCGGATCATGCTGCGGATGGCGCTGGTGATGACCCGGACCAGAAGCGGCACCAGGCCGGTGATGGCGATATCCGCGTCGGGAAAGGTTTTTGTGAAATGGGCCTCCACGGTTTCGATGAACGAGTGGTAATCCAGCGCGTTGATAAAGGGAACCTTGATGGTGAGGCGGGCCATGGAAAATTGGCTGTCGGTGAAGTCCTCCAGGTCGTCGGAGCCGCTGTTTTCAAAAAGCAGAAATTCCTGCGCCGCCAGGTCCCGGTTTTGGGGAACGGCGTAAAAAGCCGGGTCGTTTCCGTGAAGCGCCTGGTGGGTCTCCTTTAAGACCGTGGTGATGCTCCACGCCTTTCCGGCGCTCACCTTGTCCGAGCGCCAGGAGTCGAACTTTTTCGCGCTTTCCTCCAGCCGGTTGAGAAAATCCGGGTCGTGCAGGCCGTTTTCCCTTCCGGTGTCCAGAATCACCTCCAGGTTGGTGGTGCCCTTCAACTCGAAGTCGATTTTTTCGTTGGCCAGGCGCGCCGCGGATGTGTCCGGGAGCCATTTCATGGGGTTGTGCCAGATGACGATTTGGGCCGCGCCCGCGATGGAGGCGACGATCAGAACGGTGGAGACGATCAGAACCGCCCCGGGGCGCCGGATGGAGACGTTCGCGACTTTGTTAAGCAGCCGGTCGGAAAAGGGCGCGCCCGCCTTTTTTCCCGGGCGCCGGGCCCTGGGTTTTATGGGGATGAGGCTCAAAAGGGCCGGGAGCAGGATCAGGGTGTAAAAAAGGGCCAGGAACACGCCGGCCGCGGCGAAAAGTCCCAAATCGCCCAACGGCGCCACGTCGGCGGTGGAAAAGGACAGAAAACCGCCGGCCGTGGTCAGGGTGGTCATCAAAATCGCCAGGCCGGAATGGCCCAGCGCGTGTTCAATGGCCGCCTTTTTGTCCCCGCTTTCATCAAAGCGCCGGAAAAATATCACCAGGATATGCACGGAATCCCCCACCCCCACGGCCAGGATAAAGGAGGGCAGGATCTGGGTGGGAAGTTTGAGCGCCACGCCGGAGCCGGCCATGAGCCCCACCGCGCACACCAGGGAAAGCAGCACGACGAAAAGCGGCGCGAAAACGCCGGATATCCGTCGAAACATCACAAACAAAAACACGGCGATGGTGAAAACCACGATGGCCATGAATTTTCTCATGTCCTCCAGCATGGTTCGCTTCAAAAAATCCGTCAGAACCGGCGGCCCCGCGATATAAATTTCCGTGTCCCCCAGGTCGTGGCGCTTCACAATGGCCTCCACGGCCCGGACGATCTCGCTGTTTTCCGCGTCCGTGAGAAAGGTCTTTTCCCCCCCGGGCGCCGGCGGTCCTTTTGTTTCACTGGCCCCGGCTTCCTCAAAGTCGTCGTCGGAAAAATCCCCCATGTCCTCATCAGACAGACCTTCCCCCGGGGCGCCGGCGCCCGGGGCCGAATAGCTCCGGGACTGGATGACGATGGTCGTGAAACCGGCGTCTTCGGAAAGCAGCATGTTTTCATACATCACGTTTTCCAGCGCCCGTTTTTTGAGCCGCTCCATGTCGGCGTCGGTTTCAGGCCACGTTTCGAGAAAATCCTCCACGATGATCTCGTCTTTTTCTCCCCGGGTGTTCCGGGCGTTAATGAGGCTGGTGATGTCCTCCAGGTGGGGCGTGTGGTCCCTTAAGTCCCGGTGAAGGGACTCAAGCTTTTTCAAAAATTCCCGGTCAAACACATTCGGGGGTTTTAAGGCGATGATGATCATGCCGTCCCGGCCGAAACGCTCCCGGAAGTCGTTGTACTGCAAAAGCGCCGGGTCATCGTCATGCAAAAAGCCCTCGGTGGAGGTGTCCACCGTGATTTTCGGAAGCTGGACGATGAACAGCGCCGCGAACGCCGCCGCGAACACAAGGGTTTTGATCCGGTTTTCGTAAATCAGGCCCGCGAGGTCTGAAAACCAGTCCTCGATTCGGTTTCGGATGTTGGGCTTTGGGGCTTTGGGCTCTTCGGACATGGCGCCTCCTTAAACTTCATTCAAGCATCCGGCCCTGATCCGGACAAAGGGTCAGAACTGGCGGCTCGCCGGGCTTTGATATGATCGAGATGTTTTTTGACCTTTTTTGCGCGCGGGTGTTTTTTCCCCAGGGCCGCGACAAGTGTGTCATGGGCTTGCTGGCATAGATTTTGGGCTGTTTCATAGTCGCCCAGGTCTTGATAAACAGTGGCCAGACTGGACTGGCGAATCGCCGCGTCGGGATGATTCGGCTCAAGATTCTGAATGGCCGATTCCAGGGTTTGTTCCAGGAGTTCCCGGGCCTTTTCACAGTCGTCCGGGTCTTTATCAATAAGGGCCGGATCGGATTCGGAATGCGCGACCTCCAAAACTTCCCGCAGCAGCCCCCTGGCTTTTTGATAATCGCCCAGGCCATAATATGCCCGGCCCCGGTTATTTCCCGGATCGGACAATTCCGGCGGCGGCTCATCCTTTTTTTGATATAAAGCGTTCATATGATCGGTCAAGCGGGCGATTTTGGAATGGGTGTCTTTTAATTCTTCCATGGAAGCCGCGATTTTTTCAAATTCGGACCCGTCGGTGTAGGCGATCCGATACACATAGCTCTCTTTGAGCGAGTCCAGAAATTCTGAAACTTCCAGAACGGATTTAAACACAATCGGGGCGGAGTCATGCCTGAGCGCCAGGGTGATTTCCTGGGGCAGGGCGCTTAAGGCGGCCTTGACCCGGTCCACATAGGAATGGATCACCGCTGGGCCCACCAGGTCTGTCAGGGCTTTTTGGACCTCTTTTTTTTTCAATTCCGAAAAATTTTTCGCAAAAGCCCTGGCGATTTTAATCTTGTTTTTTTTCGACGCGTTGTCGGGACAATCCGCGGACAGACCGCATTGTTGAAAGGCCGCGATGATTTTTTGCTTTGGAACGCGGAAAAGATCAATTCCCCGGCTTTTCACCCAGTCCACGGAAAGCGCCGTGAAGTCCCCGGCGGCGATGATTCCCAGGAATCTGGCGGTGGGGTGTGTGTCCCGCATGGGCGTCAGTTTTCCGCTGTCTTCCCGGGCTTTGTCTTTTGAATGCCTGGACCCCCTTCGCCAGAAACATTCGATAAACGCCGTTGGGACGCCCAGGCGCTCATCGTCTCCTCCCAGTTCCAGCACAAAGTCACAGTTCACCGAATTTCCGTCCCGGTCTTCCCACAATATTTTTCCCGGGCGGGCTTTTCTTTCGATAAACCTTGAATCCAGATACAGCCCGAGGGACCTGGCGACTTCCTGAAGCAGGGGAAGAACAAAATATTCTTCGTGCCAATCTTCTATTAATTTGTCCATTTTATGGCCGGATGACGCGCTTTGAGACATTTTCATCCTCTTGTTGTAAGCGTTCACAGGGCGCCGTATCTGCTGCGTTACCGGACCTTCGAAGCGCCAAAGCACTTCCGCAGGCCCGGCGCCTTGCATATCCGACACCCTGTAAACGCTTACAGTTTAGCGGGTTATCACATATTGACCATTTCAAACCCGTGAATGGTCACCTTATTTTTATTCGGTTGTTTCATTTGGCGATGGGGCCGTGAATTCTCACTCACGCGTCAATGACGGTCATCTCAAGCGGGGTTCGGCTCAGCGGTTCGCCGCCGGCGGCCGACACGCGGACCGGGACCTCCAGGCGCATGCCCCCCACTTCCGGCACATTGATGACCAGAGCCGCCACCTCCACCACGTTTTCCTCCAAAACCACGTCCCGGAATTCGTCGTTGTCCACAATGGCCGGATACCACTCATGGCCCACCACGCCCAGGCCGTGGCCGAATCCGGGCAGGGTGAAGCCCTGGTAGCCGGAGGCCTCCAGGCTTTCATTGACTTTGGCGCAGATTTCCCCGATTTTCACGCCGGTTTTAAAGGAGGATATCAGGATTTCCGACGTTTTTAAATAGGCGTCGGCCAGCTTTCGCTGCCCGGGGGAGGGCTTTCCGATGATGTAGTTCCGGGACAGGTCCGAATAATACTGTTTGTAGGTGGGGTGCATGTCCACGATGATGTTTTCCCCTCTCTGGACGATTTTGTCCGTGGGAGGGGTGCAGCCGCCGTAAAAATACCAGGTGCGATAGCCGGACGCGATCTCGTTGGAGCCGGTCACCGGCCAGTGAAACTCGCTGCCCAGGCGCCGCATCTCCATCTCGCCGATGCCGGCGATCTCCAATTCGGTCATCCCCGCGTAAAGCTCCTCCTCCACCCTTTCCTGGGCCGCGTCGGCGATGGCGGCGGCCTGGCGCATGAGGCGAATCTCGCCGGGCTCCTTCACGAACGTGACGTCGTCGATAATGCCCGTGGCGTTCACAAATGTGGCCTGGGGGAGTTTTTCTTTCAGGTATTCCATCTCCGTGGCGAAAAGAAATCCCGCGATCATCCGGGGGGAGTGCCCCAGCTCCAGTCCGATGGTCGATTTTTCAAAGCCCATCTCTTTGATCTGGGCCACAGTGATCTCCCACAGCTCCATTTCGGGAAGGGGGGCCGTGGCCACAATGTTTTCCATCCACGAGTCGTCCTTTAAACGCTCCGAATCCATCAAAAGGGTGTTGAGGCCCAGATACCCGTCTTTGGATATGAGCATCACGCTTCGCCACGGGACAAAGGCCCCGGCCACATAATTGATCCCCTTGCCCCGGGTGGCCAGAAGAAGATCAATGCCCTTGGTTTTCATCTCATTTCTGATTTTTTTAACCCTGCCGGGGTAATCAATGAAAATGTCCATTTTAAACTCCTTTTTTGTGTTCAGCCCGCCATATGATTTGCCATTATCACCCGTCAATGATATAACACAAGCGGCTTTTGATATCAAACGGAGTTTGTTGAGTTGATTAGAGTTTCTTGAGTTCATTGGGTTTCCGGTGTTTTGACTCCAGGATCTCTATAACCATTCGCATGGGGCATTCTATACTTGAAACAGGAATTAATGCCTTGACTAAGTTTACATATTTGTATACTTTATAATTATGAAAATCATATCATTTTATAGAACTTCATCCGGCAGATGCCCTATTGAAGATCATTTGAACACTTTGACCGATATGGAAACGCAAAAGATCACATGGGTTTTGAGATTGATTCGCGAAACAGATCAGATTTCATCAAAGTATTTTAAGAAATTGGTCAACACAGATGATATTTGGGAGGCAAGAGTCAGGTCCGGTAATAACTTTTTTCGCCTTCTTGGTTTTTTTGAGGATCAGGAGCGGGTGGTTCTCACCAACTCATTCCAGAAGAAGACTCAGAAAACCCCTCGGAAAGAGATCAAGCTGGCGGAAAAAAGAAAGAATATTTTGAAAGGGAGGCGAAAAATGGATGATCTTGATAAATACATAGAAAAAAGGAAAAAACAAAGTCCCCGGTTTGCCCGGAACTATGAGAAGGGTTATGAGCAATTCAAAATCGGCGTTTTGTTGAAGCAGGCCAGGCTTGAGGCCGGTTTTACCCAGGAGCAAGTGGCGCGTAAGCTGCAAACAGGCAAGTCCGCCATTTCAAGAATAGAAAACCATGCGGAAGACATTCGTTTGTCCACACTTGCAAATTACGCGCAGGCGCTGGGGAAAAGCCTTAAACTGGAGGTGGCATAAGCGTTAAGGGCTCGTTCAAAAATAATTTTACATTTTGGAAGCCAATTCATCCTGTCTGACTGCGTTATGAAAACTCGGCATATCCCGATATGCCTCAAGTTTTCACGCCTTGTCAGACAGGCGACTTAACTCCCAAAATTGCAAACTGATTTTTGAGCGAACCTTAAGGGAATTTTATATCAAATGGAGAAAAAAAAGGCGGACACAGGGGCCGCCCCCGCGCCATGAAAACAATGAACGAAAAAAAAGGGCGGCCGCAAGGGCCGCCCCTACATAAAATCCAAGGGATGTCTTAAAATGCGGAGATTTTCATCATACGGCCCGGTGGACAAGGATTTGCATTATTACGCCCCCAGAAAGAAACTGGTGGACTTCGGCCACCGGCAAATGATCGGGGAAGACCCTTCCAGGGGCGGGCATTACATCACGGTCTGGGGGCCGAGACAAACCGGGAAGAGTTGGGCCATGCGGGATGTGTTGTGGCGGATTCAGAAAGACGACCGGTTCGACGTTTTAAAAATCAACCTGGAGCATCTCAAGATGGAAACGGACCCGGCCCAGGTTCTGTCGGACCTGGGGGAAGAGATTCTCCAGGGGCTGGGCAAAGACCTCATCCGGGCGGACACCGGCCGGAAATTTCAAGACATCTTCGCCAAAGGGTCCCTGGAAAAACCTCTCATTCTGATCCTGGATGAGTTCGACGCCCTGGCCGAGGACGCCATCTCCGCCATCGTGGGGGCCTTTCGCAACATTTACAATGTCCGGCAGGACCAGTCCAACCTCCCCGCCGGCGAAAAGGACTACCTGCTGCATTCGGCGGCGCTCATCGGGGTCAGGCGGGTTCTGGGGGTGGAAAACGCCAAGGGCTCCCCGTTTAATGTCCAGCGAAGCCTGCATATCCCGAACCTGACCTTTGAGGAAGTGGAGACCATGTTCAGATGGCATGAAAAGGAGTCGGGCCAGCGGGTGGACCAAGAGGCGATTGAGCGTCTTTTTTACGAAACCAACGGCCAGCCGGGTCTGACCTGCTGGTTTGGGGAACTCCTCACCGAGGGATGGGACGGGTTTGAGCTGCCGGAAAACGCGCCTGTGGATATGGCGCTTTTTAAAAGGGCCTATCTGGCTGCCGAATCCTATCTGCCCAACAACAATATTTTGAATATCATCAGCAAGGCCAGGCAGGAGCCCTGTCAGGACGTGGTTCTGGATCTGTTCAGAACCGATGAAAAGGCGCTTTTTTCCTATGACGACGGGGATTTGAATTTTTTATATCTAAACGGCGTCATCGACATTGAGAAAGGAGGCGACGGCCGCTCATACGCCAAATTTTCCTGCCCCTTTGTCCAGAAAAGACTGTTCGCCCATTTCGCCCGCCGGATATACAAAAACATGGGCGGGCTCTACGATCCCTTTGAGGACCTGGACGACGCCATCAATGAAGACCGCCTGAATGTGCGAAACATCATGAAGCGTCATCGGAAATACCTGGTGGACAACCGGGAATGGATATTTAAAAACGCGCCGAGGCGCTCGGACATGCGGATTTACGAGGCGGTCTTTCATTTCAATCTATACACGTACCTGTCCGGATTTATCAGGAGGTTCGGAGGCGAGTTGTGGCCGGAGTTTCCCACAGGGAACGGAAAAATTGATCTGGTGATCCAATACGCGGGGAAAACTTACGGCATAGAGGTGAAATCCTACACGGACCGGCCGGGATACGCAGACGCGCTGAAACAGGCGGCCTCCTACGGGAAGAAGCTCAATTTGAAAGAAATTTCCCTGGTTTTTTTCACCGAAACCATCTCCGAAGAGGCCCGGAAAGAGATGGAGGCCGACTTCCGCGACCCGGACACAGGGGTGACTGTGGCGCCGATTTTTGTGGGGACCCGGGTTTAGAGTTTTATTCATGGTTATGGCTCCTTGGCGTTTTGATTAAGATATGAGAGTCATTAAAGACCTTACATTCCGTTATCAATGCGCAAAAGGGTGGCGAATTTTTTCAGGGCCTCCAAAATAACCGCTTCGGGGATTTTATCAAAAAATTCGGCCTTTCTTACTTTCCAGTCAAGACTTTTAACTTGATCGGCCAGGATAGCGCCTTTCACCTTAAATTTCTTTTCCCGCAGGCGCTCCAACATCAAACTCGCCATGCAGATTGTGTTCTGTGACGCCTTCCAGAAGCTCTTCAAGCGAGTATTCCTTCCGGACAATGGGCTTAATCAGAATCGCGTCCTTATTGATTGAGAAATGGACCGCTTCATTTTTGTGACTCATAACAGGCTATATTAAAACCCCGGTTCTCATTATTTCCGACAGAAAGCCGCTTTCATCATGCCTGGTTTCAAAAAGAACCGGCTCTATTCGATCATCCACTTCCCGTCTCACTTTCCACAGCACGGGTCTTGTGGAAAAAAAGTCTCCCGGCGCTTCATCGACGATGATCGCCACATCCACATCGCTGTCCTCTCGCTGGGTTCCCCTGGCATAGGAGCCGAAAAGGACCATTTTATCGAATGCCATATGCTGTGACAGGCGTTTTTTGTATATTCTGAGTTTTTCTATAGCCTCTTTTTTATCCATGCCTGAAGCTCCCTTTGCATGAAACCTCTCAGTCCCTTCATGGCCGCGAATACAGGTTGCCATCACGGCTTGAAAATGATATAGCACAGGCCAGCGCTCATATCAAAAAAAATATGGAAACCATCCCATTATCCTCTCCGGGGGGGCATGGCGAAGAATCCACCGGGCGCTTTTGAAAAAGGATTGAAGATGATTGCGAGAAATCGACTGAAGACAGAGATAGACCAGCTGGATGATCGCCATGTGGAGCTTTTATACCGGATTGTCCGCCGGCTTTCCCATGCCTCCGGAAATACCCGATTCATGGAAAAGGAGAGCGAGATCGAAAAAATTTTCCAGCAGATCGCGGATGATGGGGGATTGGGGATTGAAGCCCCTGTTTCAGATTCTTCCTGTTTTGCCCTTATCCGATCCAATCGTTGAACAGGCGATTTCTTTGCGGCAGGAGCGCGGCATGTCTCTCGGCGATTCTCTAATCGCGGCCACCGCATTGGTTTATGATTTGAAACTGGCCACGGCCAACGTTAAAGATTTTCTTTGGATCAAACGTTTAGAAGTGGTTAATCCTCTTGAAATATATGAAAAATAGGTTAAGGGTTCGCTCAAAAATTAGTTTGCGATTTTGGGAGTTAAGTCGCCTGCCTGACAAGGCGTGAAAACTTGAGGCATATCGGGATATGCCGAGTTTTCATAACGCGGTCAGGCAGGATGAATTGGCTTCCAAAATGTAAAGTCATTTTTGAGCGAGCCCTAAGCAACATGCCTTAAAAACGTTTTGCCATCACAACCCCATTTACATCGCGAAAGGAGAGCCCCATGAAAAGAGCCGTTTCACTCGCCGTTTTTTCAGCCGTTTTCTTCATGCTCGTTTCCGCCCCTTTTTCCGTTTTTGCCGCGGGCGTCATCAAAGTCGGGATTGTGGACTGCTACAGCGGCCCTCCCGGCGTTTACACCCATGATGTGCGGGACGCCTTCGGCCTGGTGGCGGACAAGGTGAACAGGAGCGGGGGCGTTTTTGGCAAAAAAATCGTTTTTGTGACCCGGGACAGCAAATTCAAGGTGGATATCGGGCTCAGCGCCGCCAAGGAGCTGATCATGCGCGAAAACGTGGACCTTCTCATGGGCACGATCAACAGCGCGCTCGCTTTGGCCATCTCCGATCTGGCTAAAAAAGAGAAGATCCCCTTTCTGGTCACCTTTGCCAAGAGCGCCAAAATCACCGGGGCCAAAGGCCACCGGTATGTCTTTTCCGTGACGGAAAACACGGCCATGGCGGGAAAGGCCGGCGCGGCGGGGCTTGCCGAAAAACCCTTTGTCAAATACTGGATCGCCGGGGACGATTATGAGTACGGCCATTCCCTGGCCGACGCGGTGTGGAAAAATTTGAAAAAGATGAGGCCCGATGCCACGCTCATGGGGCAGTCGTGGTGGAAGGTGGGGGAGCCGGATTTCACGCCGTACATCACGGCCATTTTGTCCGCCGATCCGGACGCGCTGGTGGTGGCCACCGGGGGAAGGGACTGCGTGCCGTTTCTTAAAGCCGCCAAAGCCACGGGTTTAAACAAACGCATTCCGTTTTACATGCACACGGCCACCGAGCTTTCCACCTTAAAACCCCTGGGCTTAAACGCGCCCGAGGGTGTTATCGGCACGGCCAACTACCACTATGACGCCGATGTTCTGGACACCCCCGCCAACCGGGCCTTTGTGAAAGAATTCAAAGACGCCTTTGGACGCGAGCCGGCGGTGGGCGCCCTTTACGGACACATCGCCGGGTCCTTTGTGGCGGCCGCCTATCAAAAGGCGGGAAAGGCGGACCCGGAGCGGTTCATTGACGCCCTGGAGGGCATGTCCGTGGACAGTCCGGTGGGCAGGGTGACCATGAGGGCCTATGACCACCAGGCCGCGCTTCCCATGTTCATGGGCGTCACCCGAAAAGCCGCCGGCAAGCCGCGCCTGGTGGCGGCGGATATCGTGGTGATTCCAGGGCAAAAGGCCCTTCCGTCCATTGAGGAGATCAAAAAGAGCCGGGAGCGTTAAGCGGGATGGAGGCCATCACGTGGGCGGCCTGGGTCCAGCAGATTCTGGCGGGACTGGGCCGGACCACCATTTTGTTCATCGTCTCATCCGGGCTCAGCCTGATCCTGGGGGCGCTGCGGATTCCCAACCTGGCCCACGGCTCCCTTTACATGATCGGGGCCTTTTTCGCCTACTCCGTGTCCTCGCTTTTTGAGTCGGCGACGGCGGGATTCTGGGCCTCGCTGATCCTGGCGCCCTCGGCCGTGGCCCTGATGGGCTTTGCCATGGAGCGCGGCGTTTTTCGCCGGCTTTATGACAAAGAGCATCTGATGCTGCTTTTGTTCACCTTCGCCCTGACGCTCATTTTGGGGGATATGGTCAAGCTCGTGTACGGTCCCTCCTACCGTTCCCTGGCCCCGCCCCCGTTTCTGCAGGGCCAGGTTCCGGTTTTCGGAACGCCTTTTCCCAGGCACAACCTTTTTCTGCTGCTCGCGGGCCCTTTGGTGGCGCTGGGGCTCTGGTTTCTGGCCAACCGGACCAAAATCGGCAAAATCGCCCGGGCCGCGGCTGTGGACCGGGAGATGGTGGGGGCCACAGGCGTTTATGTGGACCGGGTTTTTTCCGGGGTGTTTGTCATCGGGTGCTTTCTGGCCGGCCTGGGAGGGGCGCTGGTGGCGCCCATGCAGAACATCACCCAGGGGATGGACCATTCCATCATCATGGAGGCGTTTTTGATCGTGATCGTGGGCGGGCTGGGCAACATATGGGGGGCCCTTCTGGGGGCGCTGATCTTCGGCCTCACAGACGCCGTCGGCATCCTGATCTGGCCCCGGTTCGCCATTGTGTTCCCCTATGTGGCGGTGATCGTGATTCTTCTGGCGCGCCCGAAAGGGCTTTTGAAATCCGTGTGGTGAAAAAAGCGGGGGAATGGATATGACCCGGATCATGGAAATGGGAAAAAAACACGGGCTCCTGGCCGGGATGTTGATTTTTCTGGCGCTTTTCCCTTTGTTCGCGCCCCGGTTTTATATCTATATCCTGGCGCTGACGTTCGCCACCGGCCTTTTCGCCGCGAGTCTGAACCTGCCTTTGGGTTTTGGCGGCATGTACCAGTTTCACCACGCGGTGTTTTACGGCGCCGGAGCCTACGCCTTTGCCCTGACCCTCAAACACGCCGGGGCGGGCGCCTGGGCCTGGGCCGCCTTTGCGGCGGCGCCGGTTTTCGCCGGGCTTTTGAGCCTCTTGATGGGAATCGTGTGCGCCCGGGTGTCCAAACTGTACTTCGGCATGCTCCAGATTTCTTTGGGCTCCCTGGTCTGGGTCGTGGTGTACCGCTGGTACTCCTTCACCGGGGGAGATGACGGGATCCACGGGATTCCCCTGCCGGACGCCCTGTCCTCAGTGAGAGGGGGGTACTGTTTCGCCCTGGCGGTCTCGGCTTTCTCCCTTTTCATTCTTTACCGGATCATCCGCTCCCCTTTTGGAAAAACCCTCCAGGGGGTTCGGGACAACCCGGAGCGATGCGCGGCCGTGGGGGTGAATGTTCAGGGGGTGAGGCTGGCGGCGCTGGTCATCGCCGGGACGCTCGCCGGAATCGCGGGCATGCTTTTCGTGGTGGCGGAGGGCTCGGTTTTTCCCGACCTTCTGTTCTGGACCCTGTCCCTGGAGGCGCTGATCATGTGTCTCCTGGGCGGGTGGCGAACCTTCTGGGGGCCTGTTTTCGGGGCCGCCTTCATTGTCTTTTTGCGGACATTCGCCGGCATTTACACCGAATACTGGACATCGATCCTGGGGGGCATTTTGATTTTTGTGATTGTGTTTATGCCCGAGGGGTTTTTGGGATGGTTTGAGAAAATGGGATGGTTTGGAAAAAAGAGACACGCCGAAAAGGAGAGCAGCCGTGACCCCATCCCCCATTCTTGAGGCGAAAGGCGTTTGTAAATCCTTTGACGGATTCGCGGCGGTGAAAAACGCCCGGGTTCGGGTGGAAAAGGGCCGGGTGACGGCGGTCATCGGCCCCAACGGGGCCGGGAAGACCACTCTTTTTGATTTGATCACGGGCATGTCGGCGCCGGATTCCGGGGAGATTCGGCTCAAGGGCCGGAACATCGCCGGGCTTGCGCCCCACCGTGTCTGCCGGGCCGGGATCGGCCGGTCCTTCCAGGTTCCCCGGCTTTTTCCCCGGCTCACGGTGTTTGAAAACGTCCAGATCGCGGTGTTGGCCCGCCTGAAAAAGACCTGGACACTGTTTTCCCCGGCCCGGCGCATGGCGAGGGAGGAAACCGCCGACATTTTAGAAAAAACGGGATTGTCGGACAAGGCGAAAAAAACAGGCGCCGAGCTTTCCCACGGGGACCACAAGGTTCTGGAGATGGCCATGGCCCTGGGCTCCGCCCCCGAGCTTCTGATTTTCGACGAGCCCACGGCCGGCATGTCGTCTGAGGAGACGGCCCGGGCCATGACGCTTATCAGGCGGATGTCGGAGGAGATGGGGCTGGCCGTTTTGTTCTGCGAGCATGACATCGACCTGGTTTTTTCAATGGCCCATGAGATCATGGCCATGGCCGGAGGAGAGACCATCGCCCAGGGGACCCCTGGGGAGATTCGAAAAAACAGCCGGGTTCAAAGCGCTTACCTGGGAGGAGAGGCGTTTGCTGGAAGTTAAAAAAATACACACCTGTTACGGTTTGAGCCACATCCTTTTCGACGTGTCTTTAAAGGTGGAAAAGGGCGAGACGGTGTGTCTGATGGGAAGAAACGGCGCCGGGAAAAGCGCGGCGATGAAAAGCGTCATGGGCATCGCCCCTCCTGAAAGCGGCTCCATCCTTTTCAAGGGAAAAGAGATCGCCGGCGAAAAACCCCACAAAATCGCGCGGATGGGAATCGGCTATGTTCCGGGGGACCGCCGGGTGTTCGCGGACCTCACGGTGGGGGAAAACCTGGAGATATCGGAAAGAGCCGGGGCCGGGGGAAAAGAATGGGACAAGGCGGCGGCGCTTGATTTTTTCCCGGCGCTCAAAGCCATTGACTCGCGAAAGGCCTCTTTTTTAAGCGGGGGAGAGCAGCAGATGCTGGCCATTGGGCGGGCGCTTGTGACCAACCCGGATTTTCTGCTCCTGGACGAGCCGGCCGAGGGCCTGGCGCCCATTGTGGTGGAGACGCTCATCCAGCGGATCGGGCTTTTGAAAAAGCGGGGCATGACCATTCTTCTGGCCGAGCAGAACTTAAAGGCGGCCCTGGCCTTAAGCGACCGGGGATATGTGATGGAAAACGGCCGGGTCAGGGCCGCCGGCCCCATTGAAGAGCTTGAAAAAGACCCGGAGATTCGAAAAAAATACCTGGGGGTTTGATTTTATTTGACACGATCCCGGGCGAGCGGGGAGACAGTAATATGGCGCCTTTGGCCTTTGATTCCTCTAACCAGGGGCGGATCGCCTTTGGTTTTTTCAACATTGATGTGGACATGCTCCTTTTGGAGCGTTATTTTTTCTTCGCCGATCTTTTTTGCGACAGGGTCCTGGATCTGGTCTGCGACGGGGTCCTGGAGCCGGCCCGGGGTCCAAAGCCCGCGTCTGTCTTTTTAGACGGATGGGACATCCCCTCCCCGGTCGACCGGGGGGACCTCATGGGCGCCATCGCCGGGATCAGCCGCCGGGGATTTATAGGCGAGCTTTACCAGGCGTTCCCGTTTCCCAAAGACCCGGGCGCGTTCAAACAGCGGCCCGACGGCGCGAAAAACCGGGCCGCCGCCGTCAGGATCATCGAAAAACACGCCGTTGAAACCCAAATTCCATTTTCCATCAATGCGGAGACCCGCCGCGCCATGATCGGGGAGTTTGAATTTGACCCCGGCTCCTTTCAGGAACTCATCGATTATGTGGACCGGGGAGGGATGCCCGAATGGAAAGACGGGAAACGGCCGGGATATGTGGCGCGCATGACAAGGGGCCTATCGACTGTCGAGAGATTCCCTTAAAAGCCGTCCGGTATGGCCGATCATATACAGGGGAATGGACAAAAGCCGGTCGCAATACGAAAGATCATGCATGGAATATCGAATTCCCAGGGGCGTTTTCGGATACCGGTCTAAAAAAAGCCGCATGCTTTTCAAAGAGCCCCGGGCCCCGGATTTGACCTCAACGGGAAGGGCCAGGCCGTCCTCTTCAATCAAAAAATCCACTTCGGCGGCGCTTCCCCGGGCCTCCCGGACCCAGAAATGAAGCCTGGGCTCCGAGTAAGGGTCCCGGCGGGCGAAAAGCTCCTGGGCCACGAACTGCTCCGCCGCCGCGCCGGCGTTGATTGTCATGATGGACTCGCCTGTGATCGTTTTTTCCTGGGTGTGGAGGGCCCGCTGCATCAGGCCCACATCCAGGAATGATATCTTGAATTTCCGCTCGTCCGCGCTCGCGGAAAGGGGCGTTCCGGCCCCGGAGGCGTGGCGTATTCTGGCCAGGCATCGGGCGTCGCAGAGCAGGTCAAGCGCCTCTTTCAGAAATTTCGTCTCCACATTGGGGTTGACATGGGAATACTTGTAGCGCCGTCCGACCATCCTGGGAGCGTTTCGGTAAACGTCTTTTAAGTATTTATGTTTGGCCTTTGAGGCGTATTTGGCGAAATCCTCAGAGTATGTCATGATCAGGCCGGATTGCAGGCGCTGAATCTCGGTGGCTGAAACCCGGTCGGAAAAGGCGCTCACCACGCCGGGCATGCCCCCGGTGAAAAAATATCGGCGCGCAAGGTTTTCCAGGCGCGATTTGAATGTCTTTTCGACGCCGTCTTTCAGATGGACGCCGCGAAGATACCGCCGCATTTTGTCCTCTCCCAGCGCGCCTAAAAACCCATCAAATGAGACGGGGAACATATACACGCTTTGAACCCGTCCCACCGGCATGCGAAACCGGGTTGAGGACAGGGCGAATTCCATCAAAGAGCCCGCCCCGATGACATGAAGCCGGGGCATTTTTTCATAAAAATACCTCAAAGACATGATGGCTTCCGGGCAGTCCTGTATCTCGTCAAGAAACAGCAATGTCCGCCCCGGCGTGATGTCCGCGCCTGTGAGCACGGACAGGCGGTCGATTATGGCGCGGGGGTCAAAATCGGAAAAGCAGCGGGCGAATTCCGGACGCTCCTCAAAGTTGACCGTCGCCATGCCGTCAAAACAGGCCCGGCCGAAAGCGGTGACGGAATGGGTCTTGCCCACCTGGCGGGCGCCCCGGACCAGGAGAGGCTGGCGGGTCCGGCTGTCTTTCCACTCTTTCAAAATGTCGTCAATGGCGCGTTTCATCCCTTTGAATTTAGCGCCTGCCCTTTAAAAGTCAATGGGTTTTTGAATGAAAAGTCAGAAAAGTCAGGGTTGTTTTGGGTAAATTTGTCAGAAAAGTCAAGGGTGTTTCGGCCCAAAAAGTCAGAAAAGTCGGGGTTGTTTGGGGCCAATTTGTCAGAAAAGTCAGGGTTGTTTGGACAGGGCCGATCTTTCGGGGAGGTTTTTTTCGCCCGGGTGGTCAGGTTTTCGCCGGTTTTTTTCGGGCGTCGTAAAAGGCCAGCAGGCAGCAGGAGGCCACCACAACGGCCGCGCCGAATATTTCAACCGGCGAGAAAGGCTCGTTGAAAAACGCCATGCCCGTCAGCAGGTTTAAAACCGGGACCAGCATCACCAGAGGGGCGCCGGTGGCCACGGGCAGGCGGCGGTATCCCTCGGTCATCAGAAGCTGGCCGGCTGTGGCGGTGAGGCCGATTAAGATCAGCAGGAAAAATCCATGATACCCGGAAGGGCCCCCGGACAGGTGGGCGGGCGCCATGAACAGCCAGAACCCCGCCAGGCACTGGGCGAAGTAGATGGAAACCGATGAGTCGGTGTCCACCAGTTTTTTGATGGACACCACGGCCAGGCCCCCGGTCATGGCCCCTGAAAGGGCGATGATTTCGTTCATCCCCACGCGGTAGAGGGAGGGGTTGGCAATATCGGCGCCCATGACCAGCAAAAAGACCCCCGAAAGAGAGGCGGCCGCGGCGGCCCATTGGACGGGGCGGGGCCTTTCTTTTAAAAAGACCGCGCTGAAAAGGCCGGCGAAAACCGGGTAGGTGTAAAAGATCACCGTTCCTTTTCCAAGGCCCAGGCTCTGGATGGAGAAAAACCAGATGAACACCGCCACGGCGCCGGCCACGCCCCGAAAGATCAGCAGGGGGTGGCGAACGAATTTCAGTTTGATCCCGCCGGAGACGGCCAGCGCCCCGAGCAGGCCCATGCCGATGGAAAAACGAAAAAAAGCCGTGATATACGGGCTCATCCCGGCGTCCGCGCGAATGAGGGAGGACATGACGCAGTAAGCGACGCTTGCCCCGCACATCAGCCACGCGCCCTTCGCTTGTGTGTTCATGGTATGTTCGCCGCCCGGCCCGTCAAAAAAATTCCGCGTCCGTTTTTTTTATTGTTTTTGAATGTGTCCCCAGTCCACAAGACGCTGATGGGCGTATCGGGCCTGGCCCCCGGTTTTGGCGCTTTGAAGAAACCGGGCGTATTCCCGGGCCGAGGCCCGGGTGTCGCCCATGCCCTCCAGAGACCTGGCTTTTAAAAAAATCGTGTCCGCGTTTCCCGGAAGCGCCCGCTCATAGGCCGCGAAGTCCGCGTGGGCCGCCTGGAAACGCCCGGCCATGAGCTTGCCCAGCCCGTCCACATGAAGGGCCTGGGGCTCGCCGGGGTTCACGGCTTTGGCTTTTTCGGCGTACCGGCGGGCCTCTTCCGGGCGTTTTTGGGCCAGCTGGCATTTGGACATCATCAAAAGGCCCGCGTAGTCGTCCGGGGCGATTTTGAGCGCCTTTTCATAATGGGCCTCGGCCTGGCTGTAGCGTTTTTTCGCCATTTCCTTTTCGCCTTCCCACAGGCTTTCAACGGCGCCTTTTATTTTTCTTAAGCCCGCGGTGTGGTCCATGTAGCGCTCTTTTCCCAGTCTGGAGTCCCGGGGCCAGGCCCCATAACGCCGCGCCGCGCTTTGCCTGGCCCGGTCGCGCCGCTCCCGGCTCATGGGGTGGGAGGAGAACATCCGCTCGATGACGTTGGGTTTTCCGCTGGACATGGCCAAAAGACGCTCCATGAGGCCCGTCATCCCGTTGGGG
This sequence comes from Candidatus Desulfarcum epimagneticum, assembly GCA_900659855.1. NCBI lineage: Bacteria > Pseudomonadati > Thermodesulfobacteriota > Desulfobacteria > Desulfobacterales > Desulfobacteraceae > Candidatus Desulfarcum > Candidatus Desulfarcum epimagneticum. The sequence continues at coordinate 4,340 of CAACVI010000004.1, read as the reverse complement.
TTCCAGCCGGCTTTCTCCATGTATCTCATGCCCAGATCGTCGGCCTGGCGCTCATCGTCCCGGCTGTATTTCGCCAGAAGCATTCCGGCGCCGATTCCCCCCAGCCCGGTCACGATTTCCTGGACGCTTTCGTCCCGGGTCCCGGCGTACAGCGCCGCGCCCTGGATCAGGGCCGTCAGCAAAAGGCCCTTGGTCATGCGCTCGGCGGTGTGCCGGGCGTTCACATGGCCGATTTCATGTCCCATAAGCCCGGCCAGCTCGGCCTCGTTTTCAAGGACAAGCAGAATGCCCCGGGTGGCGGCCACGCTTCCGCCCGGAAACGCGTAGGCGTTGACGTAGGCGGCGTTGACTCCCCGGAAGGAATAGGGCATGTGGGGGCGGTGGGACAGGGCCGCTATTTTTTGGCCCATGTCCGATATGTACCGGTTGAGCGCTTTGTCCTGAAGCTCCCCGTAGTCGGCGGAAAACTGATGGGGAGAATTTTTTTTGTCCAGTGAGATTTCCGCGCTTTCCGGAAGCAGCATGAGCTGGCTCTGGCCGGTGACCGGGTTTGTGGCGCATCCCGCGGCCAGTCCCGCCAGCCCCAGGGATGACAGGCGCATAAAGTCCCGACGGGACATGGGCGCCGGATGGGTGTGTGTGTCTCGCATATGGACCCCCTTTTTGACCCTGTTATTTAATAGGTAAGCCCGTGAGCCGCCGCCACAGGGGTTCTCCTCAACGCCTTTTTCATGTGCTCCACCACCAGGATGGAACGCATCTCCTCTTTTGTCATTTGGGCCAGGTAGGCGTCCCGGTCTTTCAAAAACCGGGAAAGCTGGCGGGCGGCTTTCTTGTCGTGGCTGTATTTTTTCTCCAGATGTGTCAGATACACCCGCGCTTTTTCCTTTAAAGCGTTTTCGGAAAGGCTTCGAATTTCCGAAAAGGCGGCGGCCAGCTCCGGGGCGTCGGGGAGAAAGGGGCTTTCCACAATCTTTTTAAAGGCGCCCGCGTAGCGTTTGAGCCCCTGGTAAATATGTTTTTTCTTCACCACGTTGGCCCTGAGCCATCCGGCCCTGAGCCATTTAAAAAGGGCGTGGCGGCACCGGCCCGGGGAGGTTTCGTAAACAATCGCCGCCGCGCTGGAGTCATACATGTAGGAGCGGACCCATTCGAGGCCGGCCCGGGTCAGGCCCTTTTTCCCGGAGTACAGGTAATCCCAGTTTTCATCAGGTCCCAGCACCACGCCCATTCTGCCCACGTCGGACACATGAGGCTGCCTGGAAAGGGAGATCAGGACATTTCTGCCCCGATGTTTGAACAGGATGACCGTTCGGTTCAGGTTATAGGCGTAGTAGCCCCCGGAGAACTGATCCGGGGTGTTGACGATCCGTTCCGTCCCCCTTAAAATCACCGGCCGGTCCAGGCCGTCCAGATGTTTCCATATTCCGGTCATGCGTTCCCGGGACCCGTCTTCTTCGATCCAGCGGGAGACGCGCATGGATGTCGGCGCCAGGGAGAAGCCCGGAATGTCCGGGTGGTAGGACAGCTTGAGCAGGCGTTCCATGCCCCGGCCCATATCGAACTCATGGTAGGCCGAGGCCTGGTTGGAGAATTTCTTTTTACCCGTGTGATACAGCGCCTCTTTTTTGTCGGACAGCACAAAATTCAGAAGGTTTTCAACGGCGCCCGGATCAAAGGCCGCCTGTTCGGTCTTTGGAAGGGAGGCGATTTGAAGAAGATAGGACAGCTCGTCGGAAACCGCGTCGTCCACCTGAACGGCCGGCGAATTTTTGGATTTTTTCTCCCCGGCTGTGGATTGGGCGGGGAAAAGGGCGGCGGCCATGAAAAAAAGAACGGCGGATAAAATCGTGATTCGGGCCAATGGTTTTTGGGTTTGGTTTGAGGGTTTGGGGGTCATAACATCCTTGCTGTTTCAAAAAGGCCCCGACTCTTTGGGCTTTTTGGCGGGGTCTTACGGGTTTTAATAAATAAAAATACGTTTGGGGAGCTTTTTAGCAAACAGGGCGCCGAAAGGTCAAATGTTATTTTGGGAAAATCTTCGAATTGAGCGAGCCCTTAAGACCCCCCGGTCACGCGGATCATCTCTCCGCACAGGTCCTGCCGGGCCGCGCAAAGCCTCGCGTCCACATCCGAAAGGGCCTTGGCGGCCTCCTCAAGGGCTTTGGAGGCCGTGTTGTTGGTTCCGCTCAAATGCGCCAGGACCACATGCCGAAGGCCCGGGTGTTTGATCTCCTCCAGCAGATCCCGGGCCGCGGCGTTTGAAAGATGGCCGGTCCGGCCTTTGATTCTTTGTTTGATATGCCAGGGGTAGGGGCCTTCCATGAGCATGGCCGGATCATGGTTGGCCTCCAGCGCCAGGGCCGCGCAGCCCTTCAGACGCTCTTTCACCAGAGCCGTGGCCGCGCCCAGGTCCGTGGCGATTCCGATTTTGGCCCCGTTTTGAGACACCGCGAACCCGGCCGGGTCTTCGGCGTCATGGGAAATGGAAAAGGGCTGGAAGGTCAAATCCCCGATTTTAAAATCCCGCCCGGTCTCAAAGGGTTTGAACGCGTGGACCCGCCCCAGGCGACCTTCGGCGGCCCGGCGGGTCCGGGGGGTGATATACACCGGGATATCAAAGCGGCGGGAAAGAATCCCGGCTCCCCGGATGTGATCGTCATGCTCATGGGACACCACGATGGCGTCGATGTCCGCCGGGTCAATCCCCCTTGAGGACAGGCGGCGCTGGATTTCAATCCCCGAAAGCCCGGCGTCCAGGAGAACCGAGGCCCTTCGGCCCGAAATATACACGGCGTTTCCCCGGCTGCCGCTGGCCAGAACGCACAGGGAAAGACCCCCCTCGCCGGGGGCGCGACCGGTCATTTCACGCCCGTGTGGCCGAAGCCGCCCCGGCCTCTTTGGGTCTCATCGAGTTCTTCGGCGATCTCAAGCCGGGCCCGGCATGTTTTTTGGATGACCATCTGGGCGATTCGGTCCCCCCTTTTCACCGTGTAGGGGGCTTGTCCCAGGTTGATGAGCGCGATTTTGATCTCTCCCCGGTAATCGGCGTCGATGGTTCCGGGCGAATTGATGATTCCGATTCCGAATTTCACCGCCAGACCGCTTCGCGGGCGAATCTGGGCCTCGTATCCGTCGGGCAGGGCCATGGCGAATCCCGTGGGCGCCAGGGCGATCTCCCCTTTTTGAAGCGTGAGGTCCTCTTTCACCGCCGCGCGCAGGTCCATGCCTGACGAGCGCCGCGTCATGTACCGGGGAAGAGGGATGTCGGCGTTTGCATCAGGGTCCACCCGAAGCATTCGGATGAAGGGCCCAGGCCCGTGGCCGGGCGTTTTCTTTTTTTGATTCATGGATGGGACATAGCACACAAGCCGCCGGGTTGCCAAATAGTTTTAAACGCCTTTTGCTTTGCGGGCCGATTTTTCAAAAAACCCGGCGTCCGCCGTTTGAGCGAAGTTGCCGTTTGGGTGAAAGTGTGATAGCGTTTTTTTAAAAAAAAGGGGAGGGCGAAAAAAATGAAAATGAATGAGATGTCCATGGAAAATTTCCGGGATTTTTTGAAAGACACCATTCGCAAAGAGATCGATTTTTCCCAAACCCAGCAGAGCCGGGGCGTCCCGGCCCCGCCCATTCAAAAGCCGCCGTCTTCGGATCAGACCCTCATCCGGCTTCCTGATAGGGGGGAATGGACGTCCGTGGGCGACATCCCGCTTGTGTCGGCCATTGAAAACCGCCAAAGCCGCCGGATTTACACCCCCGAGCCTCTTCAAATGGACGAGCTGGCCTTTCTGCTCTGGGCCTGCCAGGGGATTCGGCGTCTCATCGATCCCGGGCACGCGCTGCGGACGGTCCCGTCGGCGGGATGCCGTCACTCCTTTGAGACCTATCTTTTGATTTTGAATGTGGCGGGCCTGGAGCCGGGCCTTTTCCGGTATCTGCCCGTTGACCGCGCCCTGGTTCGGGAGGGGGACGCCGGCGGCCGCCTGCCCGATCGGATCACGGCCGCCACCTTCGGCCAGTCGTTTATCGGAAAAGCGGCGGCGGTTTTTGTGTGGGCCACCCTTCCCCATCGCATGGAATGGCGCTACGGGCCGGCCGCCCACCGGGTCATCGCCATGGACGCGGGGCATGTGTGCCAGAACCTGTATCTGGCCTGCGAGGCCGTGGGCGCCGGAACCTGCGCCGTGGGGGCCTTTGACCAGGAAGGCATGGACCGGCTCGCGGGCGTGGACGGAACGGACGAGTTTGTCATCTACCTGGCGCCGGTGGGAAAAGTCGAACCCTAAATCTGATAAACTCGTAAAAAATGAATCAGACGGCATCGTAAAAATTCCATATGC
>CAACVI010000003.1 GCA_900659855.1 Candidatus Desulfarcum epimagneticum | reverse complement strand
CATGTATTGCCTCAATTAAAAATAAGCGCTACGCCTTGTATATCGAATTTTTAACTTAGCCATCCCAATCTTTTTTACGAGTTTATCAAAACATAGAAAGGAGACGACGCCATGTACGCCATCATAGTCATCATCGCGCTGCTTGTTTTATTTCTGGCATCGGCCATACGCATTTTAAACGAGTACGAGCGGGGGGTCATTTTTCGGCTGGGCCGGGTGATCAAGGCCAAGGGGCCGGGGCTCATCATTCTCATTCCGGTCATCGATAAGATGGTCAAGGTGGGCATGAGGCTGGTGGCCATGGACGTGGACCCCCAGGACGTCATATCCAAAGACAACGTGTCGGTCCAGGTCAACGCGGTCATCTACTTCAGGGTGATTGATCCCATCAAGGCCATTGTGGAGGTGGAAGACTACCACTACGCCATGTCCCAGCTGGCCCAGACCACCTTGAGGAGCGTGTGCGGACAGGCCGAGCTGGACGAGCTTTTGTCCGACCGGGAAAAGATTAATTTCCAGCTTCAGGAAATACTGGACACCCACACCGACCCCTGGGGAATCAAGGTGGCCACCGTGGAGCTTAAACACATCGATCTGCCCCAGGAGATGCAGCGCTCCATGGCCAAACAGGCCGAGGCCGAAAGGGAGCGGCGGGCCAAGGTCATCAACGCCGACGGCGAATTGCAGGCGTCCTCCAAGCTGGCCGAGGCGGCCAAGGTCATGGACAGGGAGCCCATGGCCATTCAGCTGAGATATCTCCAGACCATGCGGGAGATGTCGGCGGAACAAAACACCACCACGATTTTTCCCTTTCCCATGGACTTGTTCAAGCCCTTTTTGAAAGCTGTGGATAATAAGGACAAATAAAGAGAGGGAAACGGTTTTTTTACGACGCCATCAAAATTGGCTATTGACAGATTTGATCCGGATGGTTTATCATCCCCAATTCTGAAATGTTTAAAACGGCCCGAAACCTTCAACAAATGAACAACGGATTAAAGAAACAAGGAAAGAGACGACTATGGCGGATGATCAGGGCGCGGCGGCGGAAAAACCGCTGGAGAAAATGACGATCAAGGAGCTGAAGGCCGTGGCGGTGGAAATCCCGGAAATCACAGGGGCCCACGGCATGAACAAGGAGGAGCTTTTAGAGGAAATCAAAAAGTCCCGGGGCATTGTGGAGGAAAAGAAAGAATCCGATGTCTCGGTTCGTCAGCTCAAAAAAGACATTCGGGCGCTTCGGGAAAAGAGAGATGAGGCCCGAAAGGCCCGGGAAAAAAAGAGAGTGGCCTTTTACCGGCGCCGGATCAGCCGTCTGAAGAAAAAGACCCGGCGGGCCGCCGCATAGGGACCCATGATCAAGCCGGGAGCCATAGCCTTTGACGTGGACGGGGTGGTGGCCGACACCATGTCTTTGTTCCTTGAAATCGCCCGGAGCGATCATGGAATCAACCACATGCGCTATGAGGACATCACCTGCTACGATCTTAACGAGTGCCTGGGCATGGACGAAGAGGTCATTGAAGACATCGTCGTCCGGATCACCGAAGGGCTTTATTCTCTTCCGCTCAACCCCATCCGGGGATCGGCGGAGACGCTGGGAAAAATCGCGGCGGCGTCCGGGCGTCTTTCTTTTGTCACCGCCCGGCCCCATCCCGGGCCTTTGTCGGAATGGTTTCGGGACGTGCTGCCGGTGGGGCCGGACGCCATTGATCTCATCGCCACCGGATCTTTTGACGACAAAACCGATGTTCTTTCCAAAATGGGAAAAACATTTTTTGTGGAAGACCGGCTGGAGACCTGCGAGACTTTGAAGGCGGCGGGCATTGAGCCCATTTTGTTTAAACAGCCCTGGAACAGACGAACGCATCCTTTTTTGGAGGTGGGCTCCTGGAAGGAGCTGGAAGGGTTGATTGATTTTTCATGACAGACCTCTCCCTTGGGCGTCTGGCCCGTGATTTTATCCGCTCCCTGGAATCCGAAAAAGGGGGCTCCCCCCACACCCGCCGGGCCTATGAAAGCGATCTGACCGGGTTCCTGTCGTTTCTTGACCGCCATTTGGGGCGAAAGCCCGAAAAAGAGCCGGGCCTTTCCATCCGTCCCGGGGAGGCGGACATCCTGGCCATTCGGGCATACCTGGGTTTTTTAAGCGGCAAAGGCAAAAAATCCACCACGGCCCGAAAGCTCTCCGCCGTCCGGTCGTTTTTCAAATACCTGGTCCGGATGAGAATACTCGAAGAGAGCCCGGCGGACACGGTCCGATCTCCCAAGCAGGACCGGCCCATTCCCTTTTATCTTACCGTGGATGACATGTTCAGGCTCCTGGATTCGGAGTCGGGCGACGATTTTTTGGGCCGCCGGAACCGGGCCATGTTCGAGACCCTTTATTCCACCGGGATACGGGTGTCCGAGATGGCGGGAATGAATGTGTCGGACGCCGATTTTGACCAGGGGCTGGTCCGGGTGGCCGGAAAAGGAGGCAAGGACCGGATTGTTCCCATCGGGAAAAGGGCCCTGTCCTCTTTGTCCGCCTACCTGGAAAAGCGCGCCGAAAAAGCCGGGGCCGGTGCCTCTCATGGCGATCCCCTGTTCGTGAACCGCCGCATGGGACGGCTGTCCACCCGGTCCGTCGCCCGGATTTTAAAACAGACGGCGGCCCGATGCGGCATGCCGGGGCCGGTTTCCCCCCACGCGCTGCGCCACTCATTCGCCACCCATCTTCTGGATTCGGGCGCTGATCTGAGGGCGGTTCAGGAGCTTCTCGGTCATGAAAGCCTTTCCACCACCCAGAAATACACCCATGTCAGCATGGACAAACTGATGGAAATTTACGACAAGGCCCATCCCCTTGGGTGAGGGGGAACTGGCGAATCGGATTAAAAAACAGATGAAACAGATGAACACGGAAAAAACACGTATGAATTTTCACGGAACCACGATTTTGGCGGTCAGAAAAGGCGAATGGGCGGTGGTGGCCGGCGACGGCCAGGTCACCCTGGGCGACTCGGTGATCAAACATCAGGCCAGGAAGGTGCGGCGCATTTACAACGACCGCATCATCGTGGGGTTCGCCGGCGCCACGGCGGACGCCCTGAACCTGTCCGAGCGCCTGGAGGCCAAACTGGAGCGATACAACGGAAATCTCACCCGCGCCGCCGTGGAGCTGGCCCGGGACTGGCGGACGGACAAATACCTTCGGCGCCTGGAGGCGGTCATGGCGGCCGTGGATGACAAACGGATGTTTCTGATCTCCGGAAACGGGGATGTGATCGAGCCCGACGAGGGAATCATCGGCATCGGCTCCGGCGGGACCATGGCCCAGGCGGCGGGCGTCGCGCTTCTGGCGCACACGGATTTCGACGCGGAGAAAATCGCCCTGGAGGCCATGAAAATCGCAGGCTCCCTTTGCGTGTACACCAATGATCGCGTCACCATCGAAAAAATCAAGATATCGTAAGCAAGCGCAACCCAACAGGAAAGAAAAACATCCATGAGCAGTTTAAAACCCTCTGAAATTGTGAGCGCCCTGGACAAATACATCATCGGACAGGGCAAGGCCAAACGCTCGGTTTCCATCGCGCTGAGAAACAGATGGCGAAGGCAGCAGGTCCCGGAAGATTTAAGGGACGAGATCGCGCCCAAAAACATCATCCTCATCGGCCCCACCGGGGTGGGAAAAACCGAGATTTCCCGCCGCCTTTCCAAAATGACCGACTCCCCCTTCATCAAGGTGGAGGCGTCCAAGTTTACGGAAATCGGCTATGTGGGCCGGGATGTGGAGTCCATGATACGGGACTTGACGGAACTCACCGTGAACATGCTCAAAGTCCGGGAGCAGGAAAACGTCCGGGAGCAGGCCCGCCGGACGGCCGAGGAGAGAATGCTGGACATTCTTCTGCCCGGAAAGCCCGCGGGGAGCGAAGAGGAAGAGGAAAAGACCCTGGCGCCCAACGGATCCGAGACATCCAAAACCAGGGAAAAATTAAGGGCCATGCTTCGGGACGGCAAGATGGACGAGCGTTTCATCGACATGGACCTTCCGGAAAGAACCTCGCCCAAGGTGGAGATTTTTTCCAACATGGGCATGGAGGAGATGGGCGTCAACTTCACCGAGATGCTCAACGAAATGATGCCCCGGAATGTGAAAAAAAGAAAAGTCAAGGTCAGCGAAGCCATGGGTTTTCTGGCGGCCGAGGAGATGCAGCGCCTGGTGGACATGGACAAGGTGATCGCCGACGCCATTGAAAAGGTGGAGCAGTCCGGGATCGTTTTTCTGGACGAGATCGACAAAATCGCCGAAAAGGTCCAGAGCCGGGGCCCCAATGTCTCCCGGGAAGGGGTCCAGCGGGACCTTCTGCCCATTGTGGAGGGCTCTTCGGTGACCACGCGATACGGCGCCGTGAACACCGAGCACATCCTTTTCATCGCCTCCGGCGCCTTTCACGCCATCAAACCATCAGATCTGATTCCCGAATTCCAGGGCCGCTTTCCCATCCGGGTGGAGCTGGAATCCCTGGGAAAGGACGAGTTCGTCCGAATCCTCTCCGAGCCCAAAAACGCCCTTTTGCTTCAGTACCAGGCCCTTTTGAAAACCGAGGAGGTGGACATCGTCTTTGAGGACGAGTCGGTGGAGGAGATCGCCCGCATCGCCGAGGAGGTGAACGCCATGACCGAAAACATCGGGGCCCGGCGGCTTCACACCCTCATGGAATGCCTTCTGGAGGACGTCTTGTTCGACGCCCCGGAAATGAAGGGCCGGCGGGTGGTCATCGACCGGGCCTACGTGGGGGACAAGCTGAACGGAATTAAGGATGATGAGGATTTGAGTCGATATATCCTTTGACGGCGCAATGGCGACATCGTATTTGTCTTCACACAATCTCCCGATCCGCCAGGTCCTGAATGTCTTCGTTTGAATACCCCAGCTCTTTGAGGATGGCGGCCGAATGCTCCCCGAAGGCGGGCGCGGGCGTCCGCACCGAGCCCGGGGTGTCGCTGAGCCTGATGGGAACCCCGATGGTTTTTTCTTTTTTCCCGTCCTTTGTTTCCGCCTCCACAATGGTTCCGCGCCCGGCGAAGGCCGGGTCTGAAAAGACTTCCGAAAAGGTCTGGATGGCCCCCCAGCACGCGTCCACGCCGTCCAGCTCGGATTTCCACTGAGCCAGTGTTTTCTCGGCGAATTTTTTCCTCATGAAATCAATGATCTCAATTCGTTTCGCCTCGTCGAACTGAAGGGGGATCAGCTCGGGCGCGCCCAGGTGGGCGCAAAGGGTTTTCCAGAAGCGGCGCTCAAGGGCGCCGATGGAGATGAAGCGATGGTCCGAGGTTTCGTAGGTGTTGTAGCAGGCGAAACGGTGGGACAGGACTTCTTCGGCGCGTTTGGGATCTTTTCCCGTGAGTTTTTTGAAAAACATGACCGCCGGCAGAAAGGCGGCCATGCTGTCGGTCATGGAGATGTCGATGAACTGGCCTTTCCCGGTTTTTTCCCGGGCGAACAGCGCCAGAAGGATGCCGTTGACCGCCGCCATTCCCCCGCCCGCGATGTCGGCGATCTGGACCCCGGGGATGGAGGGGGGCCGGTCCGCCTCGCCGATGAGGTCCAGTATCCCGGCGTATCCCAGGTAGTTGACGTCGTGGCCGGGCCGGTCTTTTCGGGGCCCGGTCTGGCCGAAGCCGGTGATGGAGCAGTAGATGGCCTTTGGATTGACTTTTTTCACGGCGTCGAAGTCAATGCCCAGACGCGTCGTCACCCCGGGCCGGAAGCCTTCGATGATCACGTCGGATTTTTTCGCCAGCTTGAAAAAGATATCCCGGCCTTCCGGGCTTTTCAGGTCCAGGGCCATGTGCTCTTTGTTTCGGTTCACGGTGTCGAAAAAAAATCCGTCGGCTAAAAAACGCCGCCCCTCCACCGCGATGACCCGGGCGCCGTGATCGGCCAGGATCATGGAGCAGTAAGGGCCCGGAAGGAGACGGGACAGGTCCAGGACCCGGATTCCGGACAACGCGCCTTGATTGGGTGTCATGCCGGGTCTACCTCCCTTTGTAAACCGGTTTTCGTTTTTCCATAAAGGCCGTGACCGCCTCGGTCATGTCTTCGCAAAAGATGGCCGAGGCGTTTTTCTGCGCCACGTACTCCAGGCTGGGATAGACCCCCTTGTCCCGGGCGTGGATCATGGTCTCCTTGGTTCCCTGGACGGCCATGGGCGGGCATGAGGCGATCTCTTCGGCCAGGTCCCCGGCTTTTTTGAACAGCGCGTCGGAATCCGGGCAAATATGGGTGATGAAGCCCATGGAGAGGGCCTCGTCGGCGGTGAAGTCCCGGCCGGTGAAGGCCAGCTCCCGCGCCATGCCGTGGCCCACGATATGGGGAAGCCTCTGGAGGGTTCCCAAATCGGCGATCATGGCCAGCCGGGTCTCCATGACGGTGAAAATCGCGTCTTTGGAGGCCATGCGGATGTCGCAGGCGCACATGAGGTCCACGCCGCCCCCGACGCAGCGGTTGTGGGCCGCGCCGATCACGGGCTTGCGGCAGCGCTCAAGGGCGCTGAAGCTCTCCTGGGCCTGGATGATTTTCAATCTCAGGGTCTCCCGTCCGGCGGCGGAGTCGTCGCTCACCAGGGAGGCCGCCTCAAAAAGATCCAGCCCGGATGTGAAATGTTTGCCCTCTCCTTTGATGACCACGACCCGGACCTCGGGGTCTTCGTCCAGCGCTTTGAAATTTTCCCCCAGGCCCCTGAAAAAAGACTCGGTCATGGCGTTTATTTTTTCCGGCCGATTCATGATCAGCCAGGCGACATGGCCCTGTTTTTCCAGTTTAAACGGCGTTGATTGAGCGCTCATACGGATGCCTCCTCCTTACGCTTGTTTTGATAACCCCTTCACCACGTCCCGGGCCTCTTTCGCCATACGGTCAAACAGCTCCGCAACCGTGGGAACGTCCCGGCAAAGCCCCACGCCCTGGCCGCAGGCGATGATGCCCGCGCCCACCTCGCCGTCCTCAAACATCCGTTTGGCGTTTTCGCCCGAGATGATCTTGAAAATGGCGTCCAGGCCCGCCCCCTCGGACTCCAGTTTTTCGCATTTTTGCGCCGCGTCGTTGATCCAGACCCGGTGGGTGGCGTTCAAAGAGCGCATGACCAGCATGGTGTCCAGCTCGCCGGCGTTTGAGATGGCGGTTTTCAGGTTCTCGTGGATGGGGCACTCCCGGGTGGTCAAAAGCCGGGTTCCGATGATGACCGCCTCGGCGCCCAGGGTCATGAGGGCCGCCAGCCCCCGGCCGTCGGATATGCCGCCGCCGGCGATCAGCGGCAGATCGCCCACCGCGTCTTTCACCGCGGGCGTGAGCACCATGGTCCCGATGTCGAGTTTGCCGGTGGCCCCGCCGTTTTCGTATCCCACCACGGTGACGATGTCCACGCCCATTCCCTTGACCTTCAGGGCGTAGCGGATGCCCACGCATTTGTGAATCCAGATCATGCCGGCGTCCTTGAACTGTCCGCACAGATCGGCCGGCGCGGAGTGTCCGGAAGTCTCCACGATTTTGACGCCTTTTTCCTTCATCACCCCGAAATATTCGTTGTTGTCGATGGGGCGCATGGAGGGAAACAGGTTCAGGTTCACCGCGTAGGGCTTGTCGGTCAACTCGTGGATCCGGTCGATGGCCGCCGCGAAATCCTCTTTGGTCTGGTAAATGGCCGAGGCCAGCACACCCAGCCCCCCGGCCTCGGAGATGGCGGCCACAAAGTCCGCGTCGCTGATCCACATCATGGTCCCGCCGATGATGGGATGTTTGATTTTGAGCATTTGGGTGATTCGTGTGTCAAGCATTCCGTGTCCTCCTGATTTTTTTTTTACCATCCCATAAATTTTGCGGCGATGGATTTCATGATTTCATTGGTTCCGGCGAATATGGACATCACCCGGACGTCCCGCCACGCCCGCTCGATGGGGCGGCTCTCCAGGGTTCCCTCCGGGCCCCAGAGTTCCAGGCACCGGCCGGCCACCCGTTTGGCCATGTCCGTGGTCCAGTATTTGGCCATGGAGGTTTCGGCCACGATCTGTCTGCCTTCGATGTGGTCGGCGATGAGCTTGTCCACAAAGACCCGGCCCAGCCGGACCTCGGTCTCCATTTCCACCAGGGCGAACTGAACGGCCTGGCGTTTGATCAGGGGACGGCCCGAGTCCAGGGTCTTTTTGCAGAAATCAACGGTGAGCGCGATGACCTCCTCGGCGATGGGAACGGCCCACATGGAGGTGGCCAGGCGCTCCTGCTGAAGGTTGTTCATCAGCATCAAAAACCCCTGGTTTTTTTCCCCCAGGATGTTTTCTTTGGGAATCCGGCATCCGCTGAAAAAAAGCTCGGCCGTGTCCTGGCTGTGAAATCCCATTTTGTCCAGCTTTCGGCCCCGTTTAAAGCCCGGGGTCCCGTCCTCCACGAGATACAGGGAGATGCCGTGGTACGGGTCGGCGATCTCGGGGTTCCGGGCCGCCACAATCACCAGGTCGGACTGGATGCCGTTGGAGATAAAGGTCTTGGAGCCGTTTAGGATCACCTCGCCGCCGTCTTCCACCGCCGTGGTGGAAATGGAGGCCAGATCGCTGCCCGAGCCGGGCTCGGTCATGGCCACGGCGGTGAGGACCTCCCCGGACACGCAGCCCGGCAGGTATTTTTTTTTGATGTCTTCGGAGCCGAACAGCTCGATGTAGGGGACCACCACGTCCGAGTGAAGGGTGGCCGCCAGACCGGACTGGCGGGTTTTCGCCATTTCGTCCGCCACAATGACGGAATAGATGAAGTCCCCGCCCAGTCCCCCGTATTCTTTGGAGACGCACGGGCATAAAAACCCGTTTTCGCCCATTTTTCTCCAGGCATCCCGGGGGGCCATCCGGTCTTTTTCCCACTGGTCGGCGTGGGGCGCGATCTCTTTTTCGAGAAAGGCCTTTAAACGTTTTTTGAAATCCTGATGATGGTCGGTAAGCTTTAAAATGTCCATGACACGCGTCCTCCCTGGTTGGTTCCCATGGGGAAGTTGAAGGCCGCCGGGGATGTCGGGCCCCATTCCGCCCGGCCCCCGGATTTAAGTTGGGGCGCATGGTAACAGGAATCGGCGGACTTGTAAAGGGCGGGATTTTTTGTTTGAAAGGTTTTGTGTAATGTGGTACTTGGCAGTCTATTTGTCTTTGAATCTGCGAAAAGGAGGGACTCCAAAAAATGAAAATAGGGATCATCGGCGGGTCGGGTCTGGACGATCCGGATATTTTGAAAGACGCCGTCGAAAAGAGGGTTGAGACAAAGTTCGGCGCGGCGGATTTGAGCGTGGGAAAAATCCGGGATCAGGAGATTTTTCTGATCGCCCGGCATGGGAAGGGCCATGTTCTTTCCCCGGGAAGCGTCAACTACCGGGCCAACATCGCGGCTTTGAAAGACATGGGGGCCGACTGCGCGCTGGCCACCACGGCCTGCGGCAGCCTGCGGGAGGAGGTGGCGCCCGGGGATTTCGTCATCGTGGACCAGTTCATTGATTTCACCAAAAAAAGGGCCCACACGTTTTTCGAGTCCTTTGAAAACGGGGTGGCGCACACCCCCATGGCCGATCCCTTTGATTCGCGCCTTCGGGCCGCGCTTATCGCCGCGTCCCGGGAGCTGAGTTATAAAATCCATAAAAAAGGAACCGTGGTCACCATTGAGGGGCCCCGGTTTTCCACCCGCGCCGAGTCCCTCATGTTTCGCTCCTGGGGCGCGGACATCATCAACATGTCCGTCGCCACCGAGGCCGCGCTGGCCAATGAGGCCGGGATTCCTTACGCGGCCGTGGCCATGTCCACGGATTACGACTGCTGGAAAGACGATGAGGAGCCGGTGTCCTGGGACCGCATCCTGGAGATTTTCAACGACAACGCCCAGCGGGTCAAGACCCTTTTGATTCAAACCATCGAACGCTTAGCCCTGTAGAGGAGATCATGGATATTAAAAAAACCATACGGTCCATTGCGGACTGGCCGGAAAAGGGAGTGATTTTCAGAGACCTCACCACTTTGATGAAGGACCCCGACGCTTACGCCAAAACCTGCGACATCTTCCACGAGCGCTACCGGGACGAGGAGATCGACAAGGTGGCGGGAATCGACGCCAGGGGATTTGTCTTCGGCGCCGTTCTGGCCTACCGGCTTCATCTGGGGTTTATTCCCATTCGGAAAAAAGGAAAACTGCCGGCGGATGCCATCAGCGAAAGCTACGACCTGGAATACGGCCAAAATGAGGTGGAGATTCACATCGACGCCGTTAAAGAGGGGGAGAAGATTCTGCTCATCGACGATCTTCTGGCCACCGGCGGCACCATGGAGGCCTGCGTCAAACTGGTGAAACGGCTGGGCGGCCGGGTCATGGAATGCGGATTCGTGGTGGAGCTTCCGGATTTGAAGGGCCGGGACAAGCTCAAAGGCGAGCATATTTTCGCCATGACCGAGTTCGAGGGATTGTAGGGGGGGTTAAGACCGGCCGGACAGTTCGTCGAACACGATTTTTCCCCCAAAAACAGTTAGAACCGCCTTTCCGGTCACGGACATCCCCCGGAACGGGGTGTTTCGGCTTTTGGAAAAAAACGCCCCCGGGTCGATGACCCAGGTTTTGTCCGGGTCGATGAGGACGATGTCAGCCATGGCCCCGGGTTTGAGGTCATTTTCGATTCCCAGTATTTTCGCCGGGTTCTTGGCCATTTTTTCAATGAGTTCCGGAAGGGTGAGAAAACCCCGTCGGACCAGGCCCAGGCCCAGGGCCAGGGAGGTCTCCAGCCCGATGACCCCGTTGGCGGCGCGGTCGAACTCCAGGTCTTTTTCAAGGGAGGAATGGGGCGCGTGGTCTGTGGCGATGACATCAATGGCGCCGTCCGCCAGCCCCTGGATAATGGCGTCCCGGTCGGCCGCCGAGCGAAGAGGGGGGCTCATCTTGGCGTTTGGGTCGTATTCCCCCACATCGGCGTCGGTCAGGGTGAAATAGTGGGGGGCGGTCTCCGCCGTCACCTGGATTCCCTGTTTTTTGGCCCGCCGAATGGCGGCCACGGACTCCCGGGCGCTGACATGGGCGATGTGGACATGGGCGCCGGTGAGCTCCGCCAGCGCGATGTCCCGCATGACCATGACGGACTCGGAGGCGTTGGGGATTCCGGAAAGGCCCAGCGCCGTGGCCGCGGGGCCTTCGTTCATGACCCCTTCGCCCGAAAGCGCCCGGTCCTCGCAGTGGGAAATCACAAAAAAATCCGCCCCTTTGGCGTATTCCAGCGCCCGGCGCATGAGCATGGCGTCCGAGACCGGCATGCCGTCGTCGGAAACCGCCGCCGCGCCCGCCTCTTTCAGGTCGTAAAATTCCGTGAGATTCTTTCCCGAAAGATATTCGCTCACGGCCGCCACCGGCAGGACCCGGGCCAGCCCGGCCTCTTTGGCCCGTTTGATGACAAATTCGGTGATCTGGCGGTTGTCGTTGGTCGGGCGGGTGTTGGGCATGCAGCAGAGGGTCGTGAACCCCCCGGCCGCCGCGGCCCGGCATCCCGTCTCGATGGTTTCTTTGTATTCGTGGCCCGGCTCCCGAAGATGGGTGTGCATGTCGATGAGACCGGGCGCCGCGATCTTGCCCCGGGCGTCTATGACGCGCTGATCCGGCGCGTCGGGGATGGACGCCCCCACCTCTTTGATCCGGCCGTTTTCGATGAGGATGTCGGCCGTTTTTTCCAGATGGCCGGGGTCGATGACGCGTCCGCCTTTGATTTTGAGTGTCGCGCTCACGCCGGGCCTCCCTTTTCTTCTTCCACGTTTTTTTTCTCGCCGGCCAGGATCAGAATGAGCGCCATGCGCGTGGCCACGCCGTTTTCCACCTGGTCCAGGATGGCCGAGGCGGGGCCGTCCACCGCTTCCGGGGATATCTCCACCCCCCGGTTTATGGGGCCGGGATGCATGATGAGGGCGTCGGGCCGGGCCTTTTCAAGCCGTCTGGGGCTCAGGCCGAACACGTTGGCGTACTCCCGTTCCGACGACATCAAAAAACCCTGCTGGCGCTCCTTTTGAATCCGCAGGGCCATGACCACGTCGGCGTCCTGAATGGCGTCGTCGAGATTCCCGGCCACAGACGCCCCGAGCGCCTCGATCCCGGGCGGGATCATGGGCGGGGGGCCGCAGACCGTCACACGGGCGCCCATCTTTGAAAACCCCTCGATGTCGGAACGGGCCACCCGGCTGTGGGCAATGTCTCCGATGATGGCGATTTTAAGGCCCTCGATTCTTTTTTTCTTTTCATAGACGGTCATCATGTCCAGCAGGGCCTGGGAGGGATGGGCGTGTTTGCCGTCGCCGGCGTTGATCACCGGGGTTTTGAGCGCCCGGGCGAGCATGTGGGGCGCGCCGGCGCAGGAGTGGCGGATCACCAGGATATCCGGGTTCATGGACTGGAGGTTGAGCGCCGTGTCCATGAGGGTCTCGCCCTTGACCATGCTGCTGGAGGAGGTGGAGATGGAGTGGCAGTCGGCGCTGAGCCTTTTGGCCGCGATGTCAAAGGACATGCGGGTCCGGGTGCTGGGCTCCTGGAAAAACAGGATCACGGTCTTTCCCCGGAGCGCCGGGGCCTTTTTCACCGGCCTTTTGGAAATCTCCTTCATCTCCCCGGCGGTCTTCAAGATAAACTCAATCTCTTCCCGGGAAAGGGAGGCCATGTCCAGAATGTCTTTTCCCTTGAGTCGCATTCGCGCCTTTTATTCAATCATTTTAAAAGTTTCCCCAGCCGGTCCCACCGGACCCGCTCCATGGACGAAAGGGGCTTTTCCCTGTCCCACGACCAGTAGATGACAAACGCCTTTCCCTTCACCATGGAAATATCCACCACGCCCCAGTACCGGCTGTCCTGGCTGTTTTCCCGGTTGTCGCCCATGACGAACACCGAGTTTTTGGGGATGACCACCGGCGCCATCCGGTCCCGCCGGGGAAGAAACAGCGAGGACGTGTGGATGGCGGCCTCGTCCGGGACCGGCAGGTCGTTGACATACACCTTTTTGTTCCGGATTTCAATTTTGTCGCCCGCCACGGCCATGACCCGCTTGATGTAGTCAATGGACGGATCCAGCGGGAACTTGAACACGATGATGTCCCCCCGCCCGGGCCGGGAGATGGGAATGAGGGTTTGATCGGTGAAGGGGATTTTCACGCCGTATATGAATTTGTTCACCAGGATATGGTCCCCCACCTGGAGGGTCTCCAGCATGGATTTGGAGGGGATCTTAAACGCCTGGAACACAAAGGTCCGGATAAAAAGGGCCAGAAGAACCGCCAGAGCAATGGCCTCCAGGTTTTCCCTGAATCGGCCCTTTTGTTTTGTTTTTTCAGGCCGGGCGCCTGCGGCGGGCTCAATGGGCCCGGCGTTTGGAGTGTCTGTCTCGTTTTCTTTTTTCATTTTTTGGGTCGTGTCCGTTTTTCCGTCAAAAAACGATCCTTAAAATCGTGTTGGCAAAAAGGCCCGCCAGGACGTCGTCCATGACGATTCCGGCGCCGCCTGGAAGTTTTCGCTCAATCCTTTTAATGGGAAAGGGTTTTAAAATATCGAAAAATCTGAACAGAAAAAAGCCCCAGACCGCCGTTTGAAGGTTGAAGGGCAGCCCCATAAGGGCCACGCCCATGCCGGCCATCTCGTCGATCACGATCTGTCCGGGGTCTTTGGCCTTCAGGATGGACTCGGCTTTTCCGGATATCCAGATGGCCGCCGGGATAAAAAAAGCCATGAAAAAAGCGGCGAGGGAAAAATCCAGGCAAGACATCATGAAGGCGAGCAAAAGCCCCGGGATGGATCCGAAGGTTCCGGGGGCGAATGGGATTTTTCCGATAAAAAAACCGGTGGCGATGAACACAACCGCTTTTTTCTTAAAATTCATGCCCCGTGTGTATATCTGCGGCGGGTTTTTGTCAAGGATTAAAGCATATTTCAAATTTTACCTTTTCCCTCCAGAAGCGCCGCCTCATACACCTTTCGCAGGGGGATATTTTTTTCCCGGGCGATTTTTCCGCACGACTCGTGCTCGGGTGTCAGGCGCGCCTCCCCGTCCGGCGAAACGATCCGCTTGCACTGGATTTTTCCCAGCGTCGTGTCCAGAAAAACCGTTTCCCTTGGCAAAACGGCCCGCTCCTCCCGGCGCCACCGAACGCCCGCGGATGTGGTTTCTGAAAGAATCCTTCGGACGGCCGCGTCCCGGTCCCGGGGGCGGCACAGGACTTTGACGAGGGTCCCGGGCCGGTTTTTTTTCATAAAAACCGGGATCATGCACACATCCAGCGCCCCGTCCTCAAACAGCCGCTCCATCAAAAGCCCGTAGAATTCGGGGCTCATGTCGTCGATGGAGGTTTCGATCACGTCCACCCAGTCCCCGGGCAGGTCCGGGTCCCCGATCATGACCCGCAGGACATTGGGAAGGCCCGGGAAGTCGGCGTCCCCGGCGCCCATGCCTGTTTCGCAAAGGGTCATGTCGGGCATGGACCCGAAGGAGTCGGCCAGGGCGACGATGATGGCGGCCCCGGTGGGGGTGGTCATCTCGGCGCGGGCGTGGCCCCGGCATACCGGGACCCCTTTTAGAATCTCCACCACAGCGGGCGCCGGAACCGGCAATGTTCCGTGGGCGCAGCCAATCTGCCCCCGCCCCAAAGGAATCCGGGACGCCGAGACAGGCCCAAGGCCCAGAATGGACACGCCGATGGCCGCGCCCACGATGTCCACAATGGCGTCGGCGGCCCCGACTTCATGGAAATGAACCTGGTCCGCGGGGCATCCGTGGACCCGGCCCTCGGCCTCGGCCAGGATTTTGAATATATCCAGGCTCAGGCGAACCGTCTCTTCGGGCAGGCCGCTTTTTCCAATCATTTCCGTCACGCGGACGAAGTCTGTCGGGGAGGCGTCCGCCGGATCGTGGATCACGCGGACGTTTTGGGCCGCCACGCCGTTTTTTAAAACCTTTTTTACCTGAATGTCGAATTTCTGGCTCAGGACTTTGGACAGGTCGTCTTTGAGCCGCCCGACCGGAACCCCCAGGTCGATCAGGGCGCCTAAGACCATGTCTCCGCTGATCCCTGAGAAACAGTCGAAGTGGGCCGCGCGTCCGGGGCGTGGGGGCGTCAAGAGGCGAGCTCCTTTGCGATTTCCGTCAAAAGACGGACGATTTGGGCCATGTCGTCAAGGGCGATGAATTCGTCGCAGGTGTGGGGGTTGGTCATCCCGATGGCTATGACGGCGGCGTCGATTCCTTTGCTGCAAAAGATGTTGGCGTCCGAGCCTCCCCCGGCCCGGGCGGTTTGAAGAGGAATTCCCAGTCCGGCGGCCGCTTGAAGCGCCGTCTGGACCACGGGATGGCTGTCAGGGATGTGGATGGGCGGAAAATCAGGCTCCACCGACGCCTCGGAAAAGGGAAGCCGGTCGTCGCCGATTTCTTCCCGGACTTCCCGGGCCGCGTCCTCAAAGGCGGCGACCATTTTTTGGGTCACGGTCTCAAGCTTTTCCGGGTCGTGGCTCCGGGCCTCGCCCTCGATTCGGACCCGGTCCGGGACGATGTTGGACGCCGTTCCGCCCTGGATGATTCCGATGGAGCAGGTGGTTTCGTCGTCGATCCGGCCCAGATCAAGCCCGGCGATGGCCCGGGCCGCCGTCCGGATGGCGCTGATCCCTTTTTCCGGCTCAATCCCGGCGTGGGCCGATTTCCCTGACACCGTGAATGTCAGGCGATTGGCCGCCGGCGCCCGGGTCACCAGCAGGCCCCGGCCCGAGGCGTCCAGACAATAGCCCCGCCGGGCTTTTAAAAGGCTGTAATCCAGATGTTTGGCCCCCACAAGCCCGATCTCCTCGCAGACCGTGAAGACCAGCTCCAGGGGAGGGTGGGGAAGGCGGTTTTCGGAAAGAACCTGGAGGGTTTCGATCAAAATGGCCACGCCCGCCTTGTCGTCGGCGCCCAGCACGGTCTTTCCCCGGCTGGAGAACACCCCGTCTGAAAAATCGACCTCGATGTTTTCCCCGGGCCCCACGGTGTCCATGTGGGCGTTTAAAAGAAGGGGCTCCTTTGAGGGATCCCCGGGGAAACGCGCGATGAGGTTCCCGGTGTTCGATCCGGTCTGGGAGGATGAGTCGTCAAAAACCGTCTCGGCCCCTGAGGATTTCAATATCCGCTCCAGCTCTTCGGCCGCGGCGCCTTCCTGTCCCGACAGGCTGTCGATGCCCACAAGGAGCCGGAACGTTTTGGAAAGCCGTTTGGTGTCGATCATGTTTTCACGCCCTTTCTCCGGTTTTAAAGACCGGGTTTGAATGTTTTTCGCGGCTCAATCAAAATGGTTGACAAAACCCGAAACCCGCTATAGTGTGTGTGAGAAAAAATGAGGAAGTGCGCAGCTCACTGGTGGGGCTCCCGGACTTCAAATCCGGTGTGGGGCGCTAAAACCGTCCCGGGTGGGTTCGATTCCCATGCACTTCCGCCATTCGCTTTTCCTTGACCTGTCTCCTTACCAGATAATCTCTCTCTAATCAAATGGAGAAATTGAAAACATTCACTCCCCGCCAGGTGGAGGTCGTGAAAAACGCGGCGGCCATGGCCGAGGAGCTGGCGAGCGATTTTTTTAAAATGTCCGCCAGCCAGTGGCTTAAGCGGCGCTATGACATCAAAACGTCAAAGGATCTTTCCAAAAATGAAATCATTCAGGGCCCCTTTGCCCAGATCATCCGGTATTCGGGGCGGCGGCGTGGCGACTGCCTGGGATCGTCCGCGTATGATTTTTACAAGATATGCGTCCAGGACCATTCCATCCTGACCGTTTTGGAACAGTTTTCCGACATGAAGCTGTTTCCCTTCGCCCTTTATATTATTATCCACGAGCTGGTCCACATCATCCGGTTCAGCCGGTTCCTGCAAAATTTTGACGCCTCCCCCGATGAGATCCATGACGAGGAGGTCCGGGTTCATGAGCTGACGGCGGATATTTTAAAGGATGTCCGGACCCCGGGGATCGGGGACGTGGTGAAATTTTACCGGAAATGGCGCGTTCCCATGGAATCGTCCCGGCTTTAAAAAAATATGCCGGGGATTTCTTGACAACGGAAAAACACTGAATATATTTATTTTAAATTTGACAGCATCGTAAAAAATCCGATCTACGGTGTTGCGGCGCTTATTTTTAATTGAGGCATACTACATATATTGCCTCAATTAAAAATAACCACTACGCCTTGTATATCGAACTTTTTACGACGCTGTCCCGTGATTTTTTACGGGTTTATCAAATTTGGTTCCACCAGGGAAATTTCGCCATCGATATGATTTCATATCGAAACGGCGGGCAAGGAGGTTTTAAAAAATGCCGATATATGAATACGAATGCATGGGTTGCGGCCGCGTAAGCGAGGCCCTCCAGAAATTTTCCGACAAACCGCTTGAAACATGCGACGCCTGCTCAGGCGCCCTTCGCAAGCTGGTCTCACACAGCAGTTTCCATCTGAAAGGCTCCGGGTGGTATGTGACCGACTACGCCGACCGCTCGAAAAAGCCTTCGGATTCCAATTCCGCCGGCAAAAAAGCCCAGGATTCCCAGGCGAACGCGCCCAAAAAGAGCGCGGACGCCAAACCCGACAAAAAATCCGACAAAAAAAAGGCGGACTGATGGGACGGTTTCCGGCCGTTCGCCCGCGGGGGATTTTTTTTAAAAATAAAAATATCCACCGTTTTTTTTGTTCAATATAAAGCTGTTTTTCATTAATCATACCCAAAACATTCAAGAAGGAGAGTTGACACATGAACTTAAGACCACTGCACGATAGAATTTTGGTAAAACGGGTGGAAGAGGAGACAACCACAAAGGGCGGGATCATCATCCCGGACACCGCCAAGGAAAAACCGGCGGAGGGAGTTGTCACAGCCGTTGGAAACGGGAAAATCGGGGATGACGGGAAGCGGATCGCCCTGGAGATCAAAAGCGGCGACCGGGTTCTTTTCGGAAAATACTCCGGAAGCGATGTCAAGATCGAGGGCGAGGAGTACCTGATCATGCGCGAGGACGATGTCCTGGGCGTCATCGAATAATTTTCGGCGTTTTTCGCGTTTAAAGCCGAAAAAAAATTTACAATCAAAGACCAAACTATGGAGGACAAACCAAATGCCAAAAGTGATTAAATATGACATGAAAGCCCGGGAAGCCATGCTGAACGGCGTGAAAAGCCTTTCAGACGCCGTGGTTGTGACCCTGGGGCCCAAGGGAAGAAATGTGGTCATCGACAAGTCCTGGGGATCTCCCACGGTCACCAAAGACGGCGTCACCGTGGCCAAAGAGATCGAGCTGGAAGACAAATTTGAAAACATGGGCGCCCAGATGGTCAAAGAAGTGGCCAGCAAGACCAGCGACATGGCCGGCGACGGCACCACCACGGCCACGGTTCTGGCCCGGGCCATTTATGAGGAAGGCCAGAAACTCGTGGCGGCCGGAAACAACCCCATGGACATCAAACGCGGCATCGACAAAGCCATCGAGACGGCGGTCAAAGAGCTGCACGCCATGAGCAAGACCACCAAGGACCAGCGCGAAATCGCCCAGGTCGGCTCCATCTCCGCCAACAACGACGAGACCATCGGCAACATCATCGCCGAGGCCATGGACAAGGTCGGCAAAGAGGGCGTCATCACCGTGGAAGAGGCCAAGAGCATGGAGACCACCCTGGACGTGGTCGAGGGCATGCAGTTTGACCGGGGCTACCTGTCTCCCTACTTTGTCACCGACACCGAAAAGATGGTGGTTTCCCTGGAAGACCCCCTGATTCTCATCAACGAGAAAAAGATCAGCAACATGAAAGACCTCCTTCCCATCCTGGAGCAGGTGGCCAAGATGGGCAAACCCCTCATGATCATCGCCGAAGACGTGGACGGCGAGGCCCTGGCCACCCTGGTGGTCAACAAGCTCAGAGGCACCCTGCAGGTGGCGGCGGTCAAGGCCCCGGGTTTTGGCGACAGAAGGAAAGCCATGCTGGAAGACATCGCCATTCTGACCGGCGGCCAGGTGGTGTCCGAAGATCTGGGCATCAAGCTGGAGAATGTGTCCCTCAATGATCTGGGAACCGCCAAGCGGATCAACATCGACAAAGAGAACACCACCATCGTGGACGGCGCCGGGGAAAGAAGCGCGCTGGAAGGCCGGGTCAAACAGATTCGCGCCCAGATCGAGGAGACCACCTCGGACTATGACCGCGAAAAACTCCAGGAGCGTCTGGCCAAACTGATCGGCGGCGTGGCGGTGATCAATGTGGGCGCGGCCACCGAAACCGAGATGAAAGAAAAGAAAGCCCGGGTGGAGGACGCGCTCAACGCCACCCGCGCCGCAGTTGAGGAAGGAATCGTTCCGGGCGGTGGAGTGGCCTTGGTTCGCGCCATCCCCAGCATGGAGAAAATCAAGATCAGCGCCGAGCAGAAACTGGGCGTCAACGTCGTCATCCGCGCCGTGGAAGAGCCCCTGCGCCAGATCGCCAACAACGCCGGTCTGGAAGGCTCCGTGGTCATCGACAAGGTGAGGAATGAAAGCGGCGCATTCGGCTACAACGCCGCCGCCGATAAGTATGAGGATCTCATCAAGGCCGGCGTCATGGACCCCACCAAGGTGGTTCGTTTCGCGCTCCAGAACGCCGGAAGCGTGGCGTCCCTGATGCTCACCACGGAAGCCATGATCGCCGACAAGCCCGAGGAAAAGCAGGAAATGATGCCTCCAGGAGGCGGTGGAATGGGCGGAATGGGCGGAATGGGCGGAATGGGCGGCATGATGTAAGCCATCCCTTTCATCCTGTTTCCATTCCATCCTGTTGATGGATGAAGATGAAATTAAAAAAAAGGGGCGCGGATTTTTCGCGTCCCTTTTTTTTTATTGGTTTTTCAGGGTTTTTATTTTGATTCGTCGGGTTTAACGCGGATCTTCACCTCCCGGATTTTTCGCCGGTCGGCTTTGACGATGGAAAATTCCGCGCCGTTTAAAGAAAAGGTCTCCCCCTCACGGGGGATTTTCCCGGTTTTTTTCAAAATAAAGCCCCCCAGGGTCTCGTAGTCTTCCCGGGGCAGCCTGAGCCCGGTGGATTCGTTGATCTCGTCGACCTCCGCGCCGGCCGGGGCCATGAAACGTCCGGGCCCCAGGCGCGACACCCGGCCCGAATCCCGGTCATGCTCGTCCCTTATCTCCCCGACCACCTCTTCCAGGATGTCCTCAATGGTGATGATTCCCACGGCGCCGCCGTATTCGTCCACCACAATGGCCATGGAGTCCCCGCTTTTTTGAAGCGAGACCAGAAGCGCGTCGGCCCGCTTGGTTTCCGGCGCGAACGGAACCCGGCGGGCGAGTCGGCCCACGGCCTCATCCGGGTCCCGGGCCCCGATGAGATCAAAGGCGAAGACCACGCCGAACAGATCGTCAATCCGGTTTCTGAACACCGGAATTCGGGAATATCCCGTTTTTTTGATCAGCTCCCGGGCCTCAAAGACCGTGGCGTCCACCCCCAGGGCCGCCACATGGACCAGGGGCGCCATGATGTCCGACACGCTGGATTTTCCCAGACGGAACACCCGGCGGATGAGCGCCTTGTCCTTTTTTTCCAGCTCGCTTTCGCGCTCCCCCACGTCCAGGATCATTTCCAGATCGTCCCGGGTCACAAAGGATCGCCGGGCGATGGAGGCGTCCGCGACGCGCCGGAAGAAAAAAGCCCCGGTTTTAAAAAAAAGAAAGGCGGCCGGCGCCACGACATGGGAGGCCGCCAGGAAGGCCCGGGAGATTTTGGGCGCGATCTCGGTGGCCCGCTGCTGGAACACGCTTCGGGGGATGATTTCCCCGAACATGAGAAACACGGGGGAGATGGCGGCGATGGCGAGAAGCTCCGAGTCCGAGCCCATCAGCCGGTCAAACCACGCCGCCGATATGGCCGAGGCGATGATGACGAACAGGTTGGTTCCCGTGGTGGTGATGGCCAGAAACCATTCGGAGTTTTCCAGCATCCGGACGGCGCGGGCCGCGCCTTTGGAGCCCCGGGCCGATTCCCGGCGGAGTTTGATCCGGTCCGCGGACAGGATAATCATCTCGGCGCCGGAGAAAAATCCCTGGGCCGCCACGCAAAAAAGAACAATAAGGGCGTTGATCAGTCCCTCGGACATGGCGTCGCCTCCTTCCCGTCGGGTCCCGGCGCACGGGGCCGGTCGTATTCGTCATAAATTTCCCCGAACAGCTCCTCCAGAAGGTCCTCCAGGGTCACGAGTCCGGACAGCTCCCCGGAGGCGTCCAGGCAAAAGGCCATGTGAATCCGCTCTTTTCGCATGGCGTCGAAAAGCGCCTCGGCCCTGGCGTCTTCCCGGACAAAATACGGCGACCGTTTCAAGACGCGTATGGGGAGCTTTTTTTTGCGCGCGTTTTCCATGTCCACCTTCAAAAGGTCTTTGGCGTACAAAATCCCCGTGATATCGCCGGGGTGGGAGGCGTGAACCGGCGCCCGGGAAAAGGGGTTTTTCAGGATGGCTTCGGCGGCCTTTCCGATCTCCATGTCATGGGGAAGGGAGAAGATTTTTTCAGCCGGCGTCATGACCCGGCCCGCCCGGACGTCGCCGAATTCAAACACGTTGTGGATGAGGTCTTTGGCCGTCTCCGTGATCTGGCCGCCTTCGTGGCTGAGGTCCACCATGTCCAGGAAATCCGACTCCCGGATGGACGGGGCCCGGCGCTTTTTTCCGATTCCCATCAGCCGGATCAGGCCCTCGGCCGCCGCGTCAAACAGCCACCGGACCGGTTTGACCAAAGCGGAGAAAAAGGCGATGGGGCCCGCCGCGAACAGCGCCATCCGCTCGTTCTGCCGCATGGACACGGTTTTGGGGATCACCTCGGAAAACACCAGGGTCAGCGGCGCCATGACCGCGATGGCCGCCCACTTGCCCAAATCTCCCATCAGCGACACAAACAGGTAGGTGGCCACCACCGAGGCGGCGATGTTCACCAGGTCGTTGCCCATGAGTATGGCGATGATGAGGCGGCGGGGGTTTTCCAGGAGCCTGGCCGCCAGCCGCGCCCGGCCCCCGGGTTTGTTTTTCAGCTTTTCCCGCTGGATAAAGGAGAGCGAGAAAAAGGCGGATTCCGAGCCTGAAAAAAAGCCTGAAACCGCCAGCAGAATGACGATGACGGATATTTTGATGAGCGCCGGGGTTTCCAAAACCAAAAGACGTGTCCTTATTTGATGATCCATCCGTAAAAAAACGAAACCGCGATGGTGAAAAAAACATAGCAGAAAAACGCGCGCCGGGCAAATGGTAATGCGTTTTGGGGCGTGAGGGTTGCGAAACAAAACCGTTGACGGGGAACGGGTAAATGAAATAAAACCAAAGCGAAGGTTAATCGCGGTCATGGAATCACGGCCGGGGGTTTCACCATCACCGCCGGAAACATTCGCGGCCATGTAGAGACGCGCGGCCGTGGAGACGCACGCCGTGCGTCTCTACCACGTGGCGGGACCTTTTCGGGCGAAAATATCGGGATCAGGGCGGGCCGAAAAGGGCGGTTCGCGAACCGCCCCTACAAATGCCGGGGCAAAATGTTTTTTTGGGGAATTTTTCAATATTCGGGCGATAACGCCCATCCATCGGCCCGGCATGGCGTGGATTTTGGCTGTAGGGGCGGTTCGTGAACCGCCCTGGTTTCGTTCGGCGTCAGCGCCTTCCGCTTCTCTTTTAACGCCGCGACCCTCTTTTCCAGCTCTTCGGCGGTTTCATGCATGCCTTCAAGCATAATGCTGCCCTGGACAATTTCGAGCAGGGCGATCTCTCGCTCCACCGGGTCCATTTTTTTAAAAAAATCCATTTGTTTCGTTTTCTTTTTTTCGCTTTGGCTGATGAAACCAATATATCAGAAAAACGCGGGCCGGGCAAATGGTAATGCGTTTTTGGGTGTGAGGAGGCGAAACAAAACCGTTGACGGGGAACGGGGAAATGAAATAAAACCAAAGCGAAGGTTAATCACGGTCATGGAATGACGGCCGGGGGTTTCACCATCACCGCCGGAAACATTCGCGGCCATGTAGAGACGCACGGCGTGCGTCTCAATGCGACCACATTGTCTTCACCCGGTCGCGGAAAATATCGGGACCGGGGTGGACCGAAGAGGGCGGCCGCAAGGGCCGCCCCTACATGGCCGGGGCCGATATGTTTTGGGTGGGGAATTCGTCTATGCATGGCGTTGGTTTTGGCGGTAGGGGCGAAAAATTTTTCGCCCCCACAATGGGAACCACATCCCCACATCGCCGGAAACAGGGGGGACAGCGGCGGCCGTTATTTCGGAAAAGGGCGTCCCATGCCCGTGATGGCGGACAGCCGGCTGGCGTGGCCGTCCAGGATCAGCATCTCGGCCTTGAGAAGGCCGATGTTGGTTTTTTTCCCGGACAATTCCCCGGCGCAGGCCCTTTGGGATTTCCGAATTTCTTTTTCGACATCGGACATGGCCTCGTCCAGCAGCTCGGGAAGCGCGAAGGGATCGGAGATTTCTTTCGCGTCGTAATATTCCTTGAGCTGGGTCTCCCACACGCCCATTCCGATTTCCACCTCCCGGTTGATGTGCCCCAGGATGAGAGACAGGTCGGGGATTCGGTTGGACTCGGAAATCAGGATCGCGGCTGTGCCGTCCGTTTTGACCGTTTTGTCGTAATGATGGGTCTGCGTCATTTCCAGGGAGACCCGGTGTCCGGAGCAGGACGCCCATGCCAGGGAGAATGCGATGATCAAAAGTTTCTGATAGTGTTTCAGACCCATCACGCGGTTTTCCTTTTCAGTCGGTTTGCCGTTCTTTTTTCTCTTTTTTGATTTCGGGACGCCGGGACGCCTTTTCAGGGTTCAGGCCAAAAAGATCGTCCGTCTCTCCCTCTCTTTTGAAAAAAACAGATTTGAGCCATCTCATGCCGAACCTCAAAAGCTCGATATCGTCCGCCTTGATCTTTTTCAGCGTTTCGGCGTCAATGTCGTACATGTCCAGAAACGTGCTTTCAAAGACGAATTCCCTGAATTTGTCGATGTTGTAGCCGGCCATGAAAAACAGCTCTTTGGCCTTTTCGGACAGCTGGACGTTTTTGGGGAAGGAGCGTTTTCTCACCAGAAGGTCCGTCCATTCCGCGTTGATGTCGTCATGGATGTCCACGCCCTGGTCCCGGCGCCACTCCTTGACGGTCCAGTCTTTTTTCTCCTCAAATCCCAGGCAGTGGGGCTCGTCGATGAAAAAGTAGAACCCGTCGTCGTCCGCGCCCTCTTTGTGGCTCAGGGAGCCCACCCCCAGGGGGTAGTAGCGGCAGGCGGTGGGGCGGTCCTCATAGACGATGCAGCCGTCCTCGCGGACAAAGGGGCAGGGCTTTTCGTCTTTTTCGGCGTCCTCTTCGTCTTCCAGCAGCTTAAGGGTCACCACCGGCAGGTCGGTTTCTTCCAGAATATGGGGCTGGGTGTAGATGGCCAGAAATTCCTGGGATGACAGATCCAGTCTTTTTTTAAGGCGGATGACATCGTAGGGGGTCAGGATAATATCGATTCCCCGGCAGCATTTGGTGAAGCAGTCCACGTCCTTGTGGCATTCGAACCGGATGATGCTCTCAGGTCCGAGCCGGACCGGGGGAATTTCGGCTTTTTTTTCCGAATCGCTCATGTGTGTCCTTTCTTTGGGGTCGTTTAAGATAATTCAGTCAGCATGTGCGGACATATCCTATTTCGCCCGTCCCGTCAACCGATTTTGAAAAACGGCCGCTTGACTAATCCGGCGCGTTCTGGTATCTGATATCCTTTAATGGTTTCGGGTCACGGTTTCTGGAGGCGGGATTTTCATGAGAGGCTCCATCTTTCTTTCTGGCTTTCTTTCAGACTTTTTTTCAGGCTTTCGGGGCGGGAACAGGCGGTCCATGCGTGTGGCGCGGTTCGCCGGCTATGTCTGGGCGCGTTTTCAAAAAGACCAGTGCCTGTCCGTGGCCTCGGCCCTGACCCTCACCAGCCTTTTGTCCATTGTGCCTTTGATGGCGGTCGTTCTGGCGGCGTTTTCCATTTTTCCTGAATTCAACCGCATGGGGACCCTGATTTCCGATTTTGTCTTTCGGAATTTTGTGCCGTCATTCGGCCGGACCATTCAAACCCATCTGATGGAGTTCGTGTCCCAGGCCAGGAGCCTTCAGTTTTTCGGAATCGCCTTTCTTCTGGCCACCGCGCTGAAGCTGATGTCCACCATCGACAAGGCGCTCAACGCCATATGGGGCGCGGCCCGGAAACGAAACTGGGCCAGGGGGTTCGTGCTTTACTGGGCCTTTCTCACCCTGGGGCCCATTCTGGCGGGGCTCAGCGTGGGGCTGACCTCCTATTTCGCCTCCCTTCCCGTGATCTCCGACGCCGCCAGACAGGCCGAGCCGCTGATCTCCATGATCCTGCCTTTCGCGCTGACATGGGCCGCGCTGTCCCTGCTTTACATGGCCGTGCCCAACCGGAAGGTCCCTTTGGCCCACGCCCTGGCGGGCGGGGCGCTGGGCGCGGTCTTTTTTGAGCTGGGCAAGCGTCTTTTCACCCTTTATATCGCCTGGTTTCCCAACTTTAAAATCATATTCGGGGCCATGACCTCCGTGCCCCTTTTCATGCTGTGGGTGTACATCTCCTGGGTGTTTGTGCTTCTGGGCGCGGAAATCGCCCGGGGCTTTTCGGCCTTTCCGGCGGCCCTTAAAAGGGAGGGCCGGGGCGGCGACTTCGCCGACGCCCTGGCGGTTCTGGAAATCTTTCACCATCATTACCGCCTGGGCCGTCCGCTTTTCCTGAAGGACATCCTGGCCGCGCTTCCGGGCCTTTCAGAGTCGCGGGCCCGGGGGATTTTGTTTCATTTTTTAAAGGCGGGCGTCGTGGGCCGGCTTTCCAGGGGCGGGCTGGTTCTCATCGCCGCCCTGGGCGAGCTGACCCTGGCCCGGTTTCACCGCATGATGCCCTGGAGCCTGCCCCGGGAAAAAATCGAGGGTCTGGCGCCGGAGTTCGCCGATGTTTTCACACGCTCGGCCCGGGAGACGGACCGGATTCTTTCCATTCCCCTGGAACGGCTTTTTCAGGACCCGGGCGCGGAGGAACGGGAACGGGAAAAGACATGACCCTCATCAAAAGCTGCGTCCACCCATCCGGAACATTCACCTGGGGCGTCCACCGGCCCCGGTTTCGCGCCCAAAACATGCGCGTGTCCGACGACATCCCCGGGATCGGGCGCCTGGGGGACGGGTCCGCGGTGAAAAGCCGGGCCAACTTCCCCCCGGGCCCGGTGGATGAGCCCGAAGGAAGCGTCATACTGGAGACGCCCAACGCCTTTCCCTTCAGGGGAACGAGCTACGTGATCCGGTCCGCCGCCGATGAAAAGGCCAAAGACCCGGGCGCCATCCGGATTGAGGCGCCGTCCCCGGGCCCCTCGACCCTTGAGATCCTTCGGAAATGGACCCGGGAAAAAGGCATGGACGACCGCGAGGCCCGGCGGCTCTTTCTGGATATGCCGGAGCCGCTTCTTCTGGCCGCCGCCGCCACGTCCCGGGACCCCGACGAGCTGACGCTTCTGGCCCGGCGCGCCTGCGGGATGGTCTTTGATCCCCGGACCGGGCGTCCCACCGGCCTTGAGTTCGAGGAACAGGGCCGCCCCCGGATCAGACGCGGGGACCTGTTTGAGACCGTTTCCAACAACCCCTTTCTGCCCGACGACTACAAATGGGCCATGGTATTAAACCCCGGGGTCCAGGGCGGAAGCGAAATCGTGGGGGAATATTCGGATAAGACCGGAAAGAGCCATGTCCTGGAATATTTGAGGCGAAACAGCTACATTCCCTGGGGCCATTACGCCGCCAACATGGCCCGGGACTCGGTGAGGTACCGGGCCCGGGACCTGTCTTTGGCCGATGTCTCGGGGATGCGGACGCTTTACTGCCAGCGGACCTATCTTCGCGTGGCCGAAGAGTGGGGGATTGATCCGCCGGCGGTCCGGCGCCTTTTGTCGGAAGACGAAATCGAGTCCCTGCGCCTGAGAATCCTGGACGCCATGCGCGCCGATGGGGGGCGGCGTCCGGGCTTTGACCGGACCCTTTGGGGCTGGAACCTGGGATTTGATTTTTCCCCGTCCGGATACCGGCTTCACGCCTCCCATCAGCAGATTCACCAGCAGTTCGCCCTGGTTCCCTCCAGGATCGAATCGTCCATGGAAGGGGAGGGGAATTTTTCCCCTTACGCCTGGGGAGATTTGATCGCGGATTTTTCAAGGGACTACGAAAAGGCCCACGGCCGGGATTTTTTCGGTGCCTTTCTTCAGGCCGTGTCCGAAAACCGGCGCGCGGACGGGCGAGGGGACCTGCCCGACCGCCTGGCGGCGTGGGAGGACGGGGAGGCGATTCTGTTCGCCCCCAAGGCCCAGACCTCCCAGTGGGAGCTGTTGCTCATGGCCAAAAAACCGGCGGGAAACATCCTGGAGGCCGGCCCGGAAACCCGCCGGTCCCTGGACCGTGGCATCCTGATGGCGGCCAGGGCCCTGTCCGGGCTGGGGGCCTCGATGATCACCGTGAGCGAGGCGTCCAAACCCTTCGGCGCCCCGGACAAGACCCAGCGTTTGATGTATTCGTTTTTCCCCCGCCTTCCCTGGTCTCCCGGGGCCTTCAGCGAGGGGCAGTTGAGATGGATCAGCGGCCATTATCCCGAGGATTTCGCGGCGGCGTGCCGCATGGCGCTGGACCGGGAGACAGGGGATGGGCATTCAAAAACAAACGGCTTGAAAAAAAATGGGTGAAAAATTTGATTTCCGTCCGCGCCGCAGGGGCCTGGATAAAGAAATCCGGAAAAGGATCCGGGGTCTTGAGAAAGCCAACGAGGCGCTGAGGCGGGAGAGCGCCGAGCGGAAAAAGGCCGAAAGAGACGCGCGGGAGCGCCTTGAGATCATCCGGTCCCAGCGGGAGATCATGGACAGGTGGGACCGGCTCACCCGCCAGAGCCGCCTGGCGGCCATGGGAGAGATGGCTGTGGGGATCGCCCATGAAATCAACCAGCCCCTTTCCATCATCCGCGCCGCCGCCTCCGGACTGGAAGAATATGTGTCTCAAAGGGCCGAAGCCGGGCCCGGAGAGGGCGACGGCCCATGGGAGCGTCCGGCGGCCTGGGCCCGAAAAATTCTGGCCCAGACGGACCGGGCCTCGGCCGTCATCGAGGGCATGCACGCCTTCGCGCGCGACAACGCCGATTCCCCGGCCGCCTCGGATCTCCGGGACCCCGCGGCCCTGGCCGCCTCGTTTTTTAAAAAAACCTTTAAAGAGGACGGCGTGGACCTGACCCTGGATTTTTCCGGCGACGCCCTCATGGTCCGGGCCGACCCCCAGAAATTTTCCCAGGTGGTGGTCAATCTTTTGTCCAACGCCCGGTTTTCGGTTCTGGAAAAAACCGGGGAAAAGAAAATCGCCGTCAGGCTGTTCCCGGACCGGGAAGGAAAAACGGCGGTTCTGGAAGTGACGGACAACGGCGTGGGCATGGACGAAAAAACCCGGGAAAGATGCATGGAGTCGTTTTTCACCACCCGGAAAATGGAAGAGGGGACCGGCCTAGGGCTTTTTATGGTGGCCGCCATCGCAAAGGAGTTCAAAATGACAATCGATATCGAAAGCGCGCCTGGGAAAGGATCGACCTTCCGGGTTTTCGCGCCCCTTTTGACATCCGATTAAAACCCGAAAAAGGCGCGCCCGTAAAAAAACGGGACGGGCAAGGAGAACGGATCGAATGGACAGACAGTTTCTGATTGATGATTTTCAGCTGGAGGAATCGTGGCGCATGTTCAGGATCATGGGCGAGTTTGTGGAGGGGATCGAATCCATGCGCGATGTGGGAAAGGCCGTTTCTATATTCGGGTCGGCCCGGACAAAACCCGGCGACCCGGTGTACCAGAAGGCCGAGGAGGTCGCGGGCCTTTTCGCCGAAAACGGTTTTTCGGTGATCACCGGCGGCGGCGGGGGCGTCATGGAGGCCGCCAACAAGGGCGCCGCCGAGGCCGGGGGGAAATCCGTGGGGCTCAACATTATTCTGCCCTTTGAGCAGGCGCCCAATTCATACGCCAACAAACAGATCAATTTTAATTATTTTTTCATCCGGAAGGTGATGTTTATCAAATACGCCGCCGCCTATATCATCATGCCCGGGGGATTCGGGACCTTAGACGAGCTGTTCGAGGCGGCGACCCTCATCCAGACCCACCGGATCAAACCCCTGCCCGTGATCCTGGCGGGGTCGGCCTACTGGTCCGGGCTCAAAGAATGGATTGAGTCCCGCATGCTGGAAGCGGGCAACATCAGCCCCGAGGATCTCAAGATGCTCCGGGTCCTGGACGATCCGGCTGAAATCCTCGAGGAGGTGAAAAAAATCGTGATTCTGTGACCGTGATCCCGCGGCGGGGGACGCGATGGAGAGGAACGGCGTTCACAAAAAGAAAATGATTTTTCCCTTGATTGTCGCGCATAGATTGTGTATGGTTCGAAGTTAAAATGAGCGAAAATGACCATCGATGTGGACCCAATTCGTGGAGGAGACTTAAAAACATTGATTGAATCAAACGAGTCCAAAAACAAAGAGACCTTGCTGGAGCTTGACGACGTTCATATGTCTTTTGGGGAGGTCAAAGCGATCGCGGGAATCAGCCTGAAGATCAAAAAGGGCGAAATTCATTCCGTGATCGGACCCAACGGCGCCGGAAAAACGGTGATGATGAACTGCGTCAACGGCCTTTATCGCCCCCAGTTGGGGACGATCCGGTTCAAAGGCGAAAAAATCAATCACCTCAAACCCCATGAACGGGCGAAGCTGGGAATGGCCCGGACCTTTCAGAAGGTGGAGGTGTTCGGCGGCATGACGGTTCTGGACAATATCCGCCTGGGCCGGCACATCCATTACAAATCGGGCGTGTTAAGCGGGGCCTGGTACTTGGGGAAAACCTCTGCGGAGGAGAAACAGCACCGGGCCTTTATCGAAGAGGAGATCATCGATCTTCTGGAAATCGAGCAGATCCGGCATCAGCCGGTGGGGCGGCTTCCCTACGGCCTGCAGAAACGAGTGGAGCTGGGTCGCGCCCTGGCCCTGGAGCCGGACCTTCTCATACTCGATGAGCCGCTGGCCGGCCTCAATCTGGAAGAGGTGGAAGACATGGCCCGGTTCATACTCGATATCAATGAAGAGAAGCGCTGGAAGGTCACGTGTCTGCTGGTGGAGCATGACATGGGAGTGGTTATGGATCTTTCCGACAATGTGTTTGTTTTAAATTTCGGCAACATGATCATGGACGGCCCTCCGGCGGAGGTCCAGGAAAATCCGGATGTGATCAAGGCATATCTCGGAGAAGAGGACTTATATGCGACAAGAAGATAAAAACAATGGCAATGGAAGCGAAGCGGCGATTGACGGCGATCTCACCATTCCCAAGCTGTTTCACGGACAGGCCCTGAAATACGGCCGGGACCGGGTGGCCATGCGGGAAAAAGAGTTTGGAATATGGCGCCCCATCACCTGGGAGCAATACTACGAAAATGTCAAATATATCTCGCTGGGTCTTTTGAGTCTGGGTCTGGAAAAAGGGGACAAGGTTTCCATGATCGGGGACAACCGGCCCGAGGGTCTGTGGGCGGAGATGGCGGCCCTTTGCGCCGGCGGCATCGGCGTGTGGCTGTTTCAGGATTGTCTCATCGACGAAGTGAAATATATACTGGATCATTCGGACACCAAGTTTCTGTTCGGCGAAGGCCAGGAGGAGGTGGACAAGGCCATGTCCATTTTCAAGGAGTGTCCGAAACTGGAAAAGATTATATGGGACGATCCCAAGGGGATGCGCAATTACGACGAGGACTATCTCGTCAGCCTTGACGAAGTTCGGGAGATGGGCAGAAAACTCGACGGTGAGCAGCCGGATTTGTTTGAAGAAATGGTGAACAGGGGAAAAGGCGAAGAGGTGGCGCTTTTGTTTTACACGTCGGGCACCACGTCTTTGCCCAAGGGCGCGCTTTTGTCCCACAACAACATGCTTACCATGGGCAGACATCTGATGGACGTGGACCCGTGCCGGGACACGGACGATTATGTCTCCTACCTTCCTTTCGCCTGGATCGGGGAGCAGATGATGTCCATATCCTGCGGGCTTCAGATCGGCTACACCATCAATTTTCCCGAACAGGCCGGAACCGTCCCGGAAAATATCCGGGAAATCGGTCCCCACGTCATGTTCGCGCCCCCCCGGATGTATGAGGAGATGACCCGGAAGGTTCAGGTCAAATACCTGGACGCCACCTGGATCAAGCGCAAATTCTACGAGCTTTCCACCAAAATCGGCTACCGCGTGGCCAACCTCAAATTTGACAAAAAACCGGTGCCGTTTTTCTGGAAAGTTCTGGACTGGCTGGCCTACGCCCTGGTTCAAAAGAAACTCAAAGACCACCTGGGCCTTTCCCGGGTGAGAAACGCCTACACGGGCGGCGCGGCCATGGGGCCCGATCACTTCCGCTTCTTTCACGCCCTGGGCGTGAACCTCAAACAGATTTACGGCCAGACCGAAGTGGCCGGAATTTCGGTGGTTCACCGGACCGGCGACATCAAATTCGACACCGTGGGCCATCCCATTCCCGGCACCGAGATCAAGATCACCGACGACGGGGAGATCATCACCAAAAGCTCGTCGGTGTTTCTGGGGTACTACAAAAATCCCGAGGCCACGAAAAAGGCCATCCAGGACGGGTGGCTGTATTCCGACGACAAGGGATTTATGGACGACGACGGCCACCTGGTGGTGTTTGACCGGACCAAGGACGTGTTCACTTTGCAGGACGGCCGGCCGTTTTCGCCCCAGTACTTAGAGACCCGCCTCAAGTTCAGCCCCTATATCAAGGACTCATGGGTCATCGGCGACCGGAAGGATTATATCACCGCCGTTTTGTGCATCGACTACGCGGTGGTGGGCAAATGGGCCGACGACAAAAAACTCAATTACACCAGCTATCCCGAGCTGTCCCAGAAAAAAGAGGTGTACGATCTGGTGGCCAAACAGATCCGGGACGCCAACAAGGACCTTCCCGACGCGGCAAAGGTGGTCAAATTCACCAACCTTTACAAGGAGCTGGACGCCGACGACGACGAGCTGACCCGGACCCGGAAGCTTCGCCGGGCCTTTGTGGAGAAACGGTACGAAGACATCATCAAGGCCCTTTATTCCGACGTGGACACCGTTCACATCGACACCCGGATCAAGTACGAGGACGGACACAGCGCCCATATCAAGACCGATATGAGAATCATCACAGTGTAAAACAACCCTTAGGAGACACACAATATGGAACTTTTTTTAATGGCGGTGACCACAGGGATTATGGTGGGGGGCATATACGCCCTCGTGGCCCTTGGATGGGTGCTAATCTATAAATGCTCCGGGGTGCTGAACCTGGCCATGGGGGAAATGACCCTCATCGGCGCCTATGTGTCTTTGAGTTTTTATTCCATGGGCGTCCCGTTCCTGCTTTCTCTTTTATTCTCGCTGATTATCGGATTCATCCTGGGAATTTTGACTGAACGGATTTTTTTAGACAAGCTGATTGGACAGCCTGTTTTGACCGTCATCATGGTCACGGTGGGTCTTTCATTTTTTTTCAAGGGAACCCTGGAATTCATATGGGGCACCGACACCCGGGTCTTTGATCCCCCGGTTTTCGCCATTGAGCCCATCCGTCTGGGATCCATCGTCATCGGCCAGGTGTACATGTGGAGCTTTGTGGCCTCCCTTCTTCTCCTGGTGATATTCGTGTCCTTTTTTAAATACACGCGATGGGGCCTGGCCATGCAGGCCACGGCGGATGACGAGATGGCGGCTTTATCCGTGGGGGTGAGCGCGCGTTTTGTTTACGCCGCCGCGTGGGCCATCGCCTTCATGGCCGCCGGGGTGGGCGGCACGCTTCTGGGCAACATCAACGGGCTGAACATATCGGTGGGCTACCTGGGCCTGCTGGTTCTGCCGGTGGTGGTGCTCGGGGGCCTCAATTCGGTTCCGGGCGCCATTGTGGGCGGCATTGCCATCGGGGTGCTTCAAAACCTCACGGGCGCCTATCTGGACCGGTATGTCCCCGGGGGGGTGAAGGAGATCGCCCCCTTTGTTTTTATGGCCATATTCCTGCTTTTTAAACCCCACGGCCTGTGGGGATGGGAGCGCATCGAGCGGGTGTGACGCGCTTTGAGCCCGGATTAAAAAACATCATACCATAACAATACGGAGTCAATATTTATGTCCACGACATTTCTTCCATGCAGCGTCTATCATCAGGATTATGTCCAGGATAATGCCTGGTGGCAGACCAAATTTATCAAGGCCAAAATGATCCTGTTGCTGGCCATCCTCTTTTTTGTCATTCCCTTTTTTGCCGATTCATATGTGCTGAGCATCTTCAATTCAGTGGGCTACACCATACTGGGCGCGCTGGGAGTTCAGCTCCTTATCGGCTTTTGCGGTCAGGTGACTCTGGGGCACGCGGCTTTTCTGGCTGTGGGGGCATACACCAGCACGCTGCTCATTCTTGAATTTCCCTGGCCCGCCTTCATGGTTGAATGGGGCCTGGCCTATCCCCTGAGCATGATTGCGGCGGCCACCGTGGCCGGGGTATGGAGCGTCCTTTTCGGTCTCCCGTCGGCCAGGGTAAAGGGTTTTTACCTGATTTTAACCACCATGGCGGCCCAGTTTATCACCGTGGATTTTATCATCACCCAGTATATCAGCCAGATCGGGGGCCGGGGACAGGCGTTCTCCCTTCCCCCGGGCACCATTAAGATAGGCCCCTGGGCCATCGACAGCGATTTGAAGGTCTATCTCATGATGATTGTGCTGGTGATTGTCTTCTGCGCCATTGTGGCCAACCTGCTGCGCTCCAAGGCGGGGCGGGCCTGGGTGGCCATACGGGACAACGATATTTCCGCCGAGGTCATGGGCATCAACGTGATCAAATACAAGCTCATGGCCTTTTTTGTGGCTGGATTCATCGGCGGAATCGCGGGCTCTTTCTGGATCAGCAACCTGGCGGCCATCAGCCCCGAGCATTTTCCCTGGTTTAGATCCCTGTGGCTGGTGGGCGTGATTCTCATCGGCGGCGTGGGCTCCATTCACGGGGCCGTGTTCGGCTCCGTGTTCATGGTGGTGGTGATGGAGGCCCTCCAGCTGGCGGTGCTTCCCCTGGCCGACACATTTCCCAAGCTGCTCATGGACTTCCTGTTCATCAAGGAGGCGGTGTTCGGACTGGCCATATGCGCCTTCATGATATTTGAGCCCAACGGCCTGGCGTACAGATGGTGGCAGGCCAAAAACTATTTCAATCTCTGGCCGTTTTCGTATTAGCCGGCCCGCGTTTAATCTGTCAAAGGAGGTGGTGGACCCAGTCATTCGACGGAAACACTTTTGTTTAACAAAGATTTTTTATCCAGTCGTTTTAGAAAAGGGGGAGTAGCTTATGCGTTTGAAAAAGATATGCTCAAGATTGTCTGTGTGCCTGCTTGCGGCGCTTCTGGTCGCGGGATTCTCTTCCATGTCCGTCGCGGCGGGCAAGATCAACGTCGGGGCGCTCAACGACATGACCGGCGCGACTTCGGATGTCGGAAAGGATTACGCCCTGGGCATCGCCGAGGCCATTCACTATGTCAATGACAACGGCGGGGTCAACGGCAAAAAGATCAAACTCTACCAGTTTGACTATGGCTATCGTGTGCCCGAGGCCCTTACCAAATACAAGCTGTTTAAGCGTCTGAAATGCGTGGCGGTCCTGGGCTGGGGCACCGGGGACACCGAGGCCCTTTCCCCCACGGTGACCAAGGACAAGATGCCCTATGTGTCCGCGTCATACTCCGGGCATTTGACCGATCCCAAAAAAACGCCCTACAACCTGTTTTTCGCCACGGATTACTCCACCAACGCCCGGGCCGCCATCACCGCGTGGGTGGACAAAAAATGGCCCAAGCACAAGGATTTCGGGAAAAGAAAACCCCGGTTCCAGTGCTCCTACATGTTCGCTTCTCCCTACTGCAGCGCGCCCATCAAGGCCATCAAGGACCAGGCCAAAATACTGGGATTTGAAGTCGGCCCGGACCAGGACGTGTCCCTTTTCGCCATCGACACCAAGAGCCAGGTGCTGGCCATGAAGGACTTCAAACCCGATCTCATCTGGCACGGCAACACCACCATGTCCGTGGCCGCCACCCTGCGGGACTCCTACGCCCTGGGGCTCGGCGCGTCGCACATCGTCAACAACTGGGGATTTGACGAAAACCTGCCGAGGCTGGCCGGAAAGGCCTCTGAAGGGGTCATGGGCGCCACCGTGTGCGCCTTCTTCGGCGAAAAAGGTATCCCCATGATGGACAACATCATGGCGTACGCCAAAAAGTACAATCCCGGTGTTCCCGTCGAGAAACGCCTGGTCCGGACCGTGCAGGGATGGGGCGCGGTTCTGATCCTGTGGGAGGCCCTTAAAAGAGCCGACAAAGCCGGGGATTTGAGCGGCGAGAACATTTTGAAAAACGGGTTTGAAACCATGACGGATTTCGAGCTGGGCATCGGAACCGCCCCGGTCACCTTCACCGCGACCGACCACCGGGTCGCCGGAAAGGTTCCCATTTATGAAATCAAAAACGGCAAATTTCAGATTTTAAAGGCAGTGGATCTCAAAAGCCGCTGGCCTCAGAAATGGGCCAATGAATGGATCGGTTGGTAAATATATCGAACTCCCAAAGGAGGTTTTAAGGCTTTGTCAAACGATAATATGATATTGAAGATCAATAATATTGAGGTGAAATACCACGAGGTGATCCTGGTCATCAAGGGGGTTTCCATTGAGGTCCCGGAAGGCGGCATCGTGGCCCTCCTGGGCGCCAACGGGGCCGGGAAAAGCACCACCTTAAAGGCCGTTTCCGGACTTTTGAAGCATGAGGACGGCGAGGTGACGGACGGCTCCATCGAATACATGGGCCGGCGGATCGACAAGACATCCGCTGAAAAAATCGCCAAAGACGGCATTGTCCAGGTCATCGAGGGACGCCGGGTGTTCGAGCACCTGACGGTGGAGCAGAATCTCAAGGTGGGCGCCCATATGAGGAAATACGGACGCTCCGTCAAAGACGGTCTGGAGATGGTGTACCACTACTTCCCCAGGCTTAAGGAAAAACGCCATGAGACCGCCGGATTTATCAGCGGCGGGGAGCAGCAGATGACCGTGGTGGGCCGGGCGCTGATGACCAGCCCCAAGCTCATCCTTCTGGACGAGCCGTCCATGGGTCTGGCCCCCCTTCTGATTCATGAAATATTCAATATCATCACCAAGCTGAACCAGGAAGAGAAGATATCGATCCTGCTGGTGGAGCAAAACGCCAAGCTGGCTCTAAACGTCTCTCCCTACGCCTATGTGATGGAAAACGGGCGGATCGTGATGGATGACACGGCAGATCGGCTTAAGGAAAATCAGGATATCAAAGATTTTTACTTGGGCATGACCGACTTTGGCGGAAGGAAAAATTTTCGCGACGTGAAGCATTACAAGCGGAGAAAAAGATGGCTGACCTGATTCCCGGGGAAAACGGCTTATGTTTTTTTGGGGGAAGGGAGGAGTAAAATGAAGAGAAAGTCGATTTTATTGGCATGTCTGGTCCTGATTGTAAGCGGCGCTTTTTTGACGGGATGCGCGGGTTTTCATTTTCTGTCGGGAGGGCCGTCGGCGAAAAATTTTAAAAAACCCCATGTGACCCTTGAGTCGGTGGAGGTGTCCCACTCGTTCGGTTACTGGTATTTCTCAAAGAAAGTCAAACCCACCAAGGGAAACCCGGACAATGTGGGCGCGCCCCTTGAGCTGGCCTTTGTCTTTAATGTGGAAAATTTAAACAGCTACCCGGTGCTTCTGGAGGATATCAAGTTCACCATCGCCTTTGAAGAGTTTGATTTGAACACCGTCAACTCCACGGCGACCCAGTGGATTCCGCCCGGAAAGACCAACCAGATCATGGTGCCGGCGCATTTTGACGTTCGTCAGTCGCTGTTGAGCCTTCTGGTCACAGGCGGTTTCAAGCTCAAGGCCAAAAAGACCAACGTCTGGGCCCAGCTGGAGAAGTGGTGGACCGATATTCCCAATTACGCCACTCCCATCTACGTCAAGGGCGGCGCCGCCATTTTCCAGGCCGGTGATTTGTCAGAGGTCGCCACCTTTGACGCGGTTTTCCCGTGATGGCGTTTTGACCCTTTGGGCTCGCGCCCGCGTTTTTAAAGCGTCACACCGCCGCCCGCCGCGGGCCATTTCTCCGGCCCGCGGCGGGCGGCGTTTATTGGCCTTTGGTTTGGCCGCTGACATTCCAGACGTTTTTTATGGAGCCGTTTGAGTATGGGACTGTACGATTTCACCTTTTATGATCTGATGGAGCGAAACGCCGCGTGTTTCGGCGGCGCTTCGGCATGGTTTGAGGCCGATGACGAATCAGTGGTCACCTTTTCGGAATACCGGGAGAAAAGCGTCCGCCTGGCCCGGGGCCTTTTTGAAGCCGGAATCCGGAAAGGCGACCGAATCGGGGTATTGGGGGAAAACAGTTTTGAGTTTTTCCTGGTGTACGGGGCCGCGGCGGCCCTGGGCACCATTGTGCTGCCCATCAACTGGAGGCTTTCGGCCCCTGAGGCGGTCTACAATCTTTCCGACTGCCGGCCCAAAGCCCTTTTCGCGGACGAAAAATTCCAGGACCTGGTCAAAGGGGCGTCCGAGTCCCTTTCGTTCATCGGCGCCTATGTCAATCTCAAGTCCGACCAGGGGGATTTTCAGAAAATATCGGCGCTCATGGCCGGCGGGGAGCCGGGCCCTCTTCCGGAGGTGTCCTCCGACGACGGTTTTGTGATCATTCACACGGCGGCGGTGGCCGGAAGGCCCCGGGGGGCTTTGCTGAGCCACGGCAATGTGATGAGCGCCGATTTGCATCTGAATGATATTTTCAAATTTTCCCACCAGGACGTTCATTTGAATCTTCTGCCTCTTTTTCATGTGGGGGGGCTTTTCATGGCCACCCAGTCCTTTCACGCCGGGGCCCTCAATGTCAACATGAGCCGGTTCGACGCCGGGAAGGCCGCGGAGCTGATCGAGACTCACAGGGCGTCTTTGA
Source organism: Candidatus Desulfarcum epimagneticum (assembly GCA_900659855.1). Taxonomy (NCBI): domain Bacteria; kingdom Pseudomonadati; phylum Thermodesulfobacteriota; class Desulfobacteria; order Desulfobacterales; family Desulfobacteraceae; genus Candidatus Desulfarcum; species Candidatus Desulfarcum epimagneticum. The sequence goes on along the minus strand of CAACVI010000003.1, from coordinate 39,303 downwards.
TGTTTGAATTCCCGCCCATTCTGTCCTCCATCCTGGATGAGAGCGAAAAAACCGGCCGGGACATCGGGTCGCTGAAATCCGTCATGGGCCTGGGCGCGCCCGGGGACATCGAGCGCTACCAGGAGATGACCGGGGGAACGTTTTTTTGCATGTACGGGCAGACCGAAACCTCCTGTCTGGCCTCCGCGGCCCCCTATTCGGACCGCCCGGGATCGGCGGGAAGGCCCATCAAACTGGCCGACATCACCCTGGTGGACGACGACGACCAGCCTGTGGCCGCCGGGGAAACCGGCGAGATCACCATGAAAGGCCCCATGGTTTTTAAAGGCTACTGGGATCTTCCCGATGACACGGCCCACGCCTTTCGCGGCGGGCGCCACCACACCGGGGACCTGGGCCGTTTTGACGAGGACGGTTTTTTGTGGTACGCGGGGCGAAAACCTGAAAAGGAATTGATCAAGCCCGGCGGCGAGAACGTTTACCCTGCGGAAGTTGAAAACGCCATAATGGAACATCCGGACATTGAGGAGACGGTGGTCTTTGGGGTTCCGGACCCCAAATGGAAAGAGGGGATCAAGGCGGTGTGCCGTCTTAAAGACGGCCGGACCCTTGAGCCCGGCGATCTCATTGGCTTTGTGGGGGAGCGCATCGCCGGTTTTAAAAAGCCCCAGTATGTGGAGTTTGTCGATGATATCCCCCGGGCAAAGGACGGGTCTGCGGACAGGGAGAAGGTGAAAGAGTTATACGGGGGCAAACAGAAATAAAGGGAGATGGGAAAAAGACCAATGGTTCGAACCGAAATATCGCTTTTTATGAAAAACATCCCCGGCGAGCTGGGAAAGCTGACCGCCCTGTTCGCCGAAAAGGCCGTGAATATAGACGCCATCACCATCCAGGACGCCTCAAGCTATGTCCGGGAAATTTTCGAGGCAAGGGGAAAATCCCTGCCCAGGATCGCCCCGGCCGCCAGCTACAACTCCATGCGAAAGGATTCGTCCCACCACGCCCTGATCCGCCTTCTGGTGGACAAAACCGACGAGGCCGCGGAGATCCTTTCCCAAAACGACTATGTTTTCGACACCATGCCCGTGATGGCCGTGAAGCTGGAAAACCGCCCCGGGACCCTGGCGGAAATCACCACCCGGCTGGGGGAGGAGGGGATCAACATCAATTACATTTATGGAACCGTCTCCTCGCCGGACGATGAATGCCTGTTTATTTTTTCGCCCGAAGACATGGAGCTTGCCTCCAAATTTTTTGAATAGAGATTTTCACCTTCAGTCACGAAGGGGGAAACGCCGTCCCGTGATTTTTTACGAGGTTATCATTTTTGGGTTTTGGAGATGAAAGGCCTATGAAAGCCATCCCGGGAAAGACGCCGGATTTTTGGGGATCTTATCAGTCAAAAAAGTTCTCCCTCGAGCAGGCCGTGGACCTCATCCGGTCCGGGGACCGGATTTTTGTGGGATCCGGGTGCGGGGAGCCCCAGTCCCTGGTCCGGGGGCTGTGCGACGCCATTGATCATTTCACGGACATCGAAATCGTCCGGCTTCTGTCCCTGGAAAACGCCCCCCTCACCCTCATCGCCAACAAGACCCGGGAAACCAAGCTCAACATCCGCTCCTTTTACTTAGGCTCCGTCGCCACCTCGTCTTTGGCCCGAAACAAGCGGTTCATGACCCCGGTCAATCTCTCGGCCATTCCCACGCTGTTTCGAACCGGCCAGCTCCCGATCCACGTGGCGTTTATCCAGACCTCGCCCCCGGACGAATCCGGCTACATGAGCCTGGGGATTTCCGTGGACATCTGCCTGGCGGCGGCCCAGTCCGCCGACCTGGTCATCGCCCAGGTCAACTCCATGATGCCCCGGGTTCCCGGGCGCAACACAAAGCTGCATGTCAGCGAGATCGACGCCCTGGTGGAGCGTGACGAGCCCCTTCTTTCCATGGGCGAATGCCCGGAGATCGCAAGCGCGGACATCATCGCCGAGCATATCGCCAAGCTGGTGGACGACGGCTCCACCCTTCAGATCGCCCTGGGCGCCACCTCCCGGGCGGCGCTTCTGGCCCTGTCCGAAAAAAATGATCTGGGCATCCACACCCAGTACATGACCGACGACATCATGCGCCTGATATCAAAGGGCGTGGTCACCAACCGGAAAAAGGGGTTCGAGCCGGGCGTGTCCCTGGCCGGGGCCGCCATCGGAAGCCCGGAGCTGTATGGGTTTTTAAACGAAAATCCCCAGGTGAAGTTCCGTCCCTCGGACCATATCAACAACCCCGGGATCATCGCCCGAAACCACAAAATGACGGCGCTCAACGTGGCCGTGGGGATGGACCTCACGGGCCAGGCGGCGGCCGACGCCTTTCCGTACAACCATTTCTGCGGGGTCAACGGCATGCAGGATTTCATCCGGGGGGCGGCCCAGTCCCGGGGAGGGGCGCCGGTCATCATGATGACCTCCACCACCCGGGACGGCAAACGAAGCCGAATCTCCCCGGTCCTGGACCAGACCGCCGTGGTGACCCCCCGGGGGGACGTTCATTATGTGGTCACCGAGTACGGGGCGGTGAATCTTTTCGGCAAAAGCCTGGCGGAAAGGGCCGTGGCCATGATCAGCGTGGCCCATCCCGATTTCAGGGACGAGCTGTTTCACCGGGCCAGAGAGATGGGCCTGCTCACCTCCCGCGACTATTCATCCAAATTCATGCGGGGCGTCTATCCCGTCCACCTGGAGGAGAAGATCGAGATCGGCGGCGCGGAGATCACCGTCCGGCCGTCCAAGCCGGTGGATGAGCGCCGCATCCAGGAGCATTTTTACGCCCTGGACATCAAGGACGTGGTGGCCCGGTTTTTTCACAAAAAAACCGCCTTTGTCCGCGACGAGATCAAAGACATCTCCCAGATCGACTACAAAAACGAGCTGACCCTTCTGGCGGTGGACGGAGATTTCGGCTTCGGGCGCATCGTGGGAATCGCGGAATACTCCCTGGAGCCCGACTCCAACATGGCCGAGGTGGCGTTTTCCATCACACGGGATTTCCAGAGAAAGGGAATGGGAAAAATTCTTTTGGGCAAACTCGCCGAGGCGGCCCGGGAAAATGGAATCAAGGGGCTTGTGGCCTACACATCCCCGGATAATTTCGGCATGATCAAGCTTTTCGGCTCCATGCCCTATGAAACCCGGGAGGGGGAGGAAAAAGGGGCGCTGGCGCTGGAGTTTGACTTTGACCGCCCCAAAACGTCCTGAACGCGGGTGGAAACGACTTGAAACATGGTGGCGCGGGGCCTGTTTTTTCTTGACAAAAACACGCGGCCCATGTAAACAATCTCATTATTTACGACGCCATCAACATTAACACTTAGATGAACGGAGTTTTCATGGGTGAGATAGAGGAAAAAAACAAAGAAGAGGTTTCACAGGACCCCGAAGCGGAAAACGAAGACGCCCCTTTGGCGGCCCCGGAAGCGGACGCGCCCAGTGAGGACCGCAAGGGCGGCGCGGGATTCATCATCCTGTTTTTCATCATCGGTCTGGCGGCAAGCCTGGTTTTCGGCTGGATCATTTTTCCCAAGCTTCTTTACTCAAAGAAAAAACAGCCGATTGATTTCAATCACGTCATCCACGTCGAGTCGGTGGATGAGGGATGCGAAAGCTGTCATTACTTCAGGGAGGACGGAAGTTTTTCGGGCATTCCCAAACTGGAGAGCTGCATGGAGTGCCATGAGGAAGTCCAGGGAGAGGACCCCAACGAAGCGCTTTTCGTGGAGGAGTATGTCGCCAAGGGCAAAGAGGTGGACTGGCTGGTTTACTCCAAACAGCCCGACTGCGTTTTCTTCCCCCACATCGCCCATGTCAAAAAGGCCGGCCTCGACTGCCGGACCTGCCACGGAGACATCGGCGAATCCACCCGTTCCCGGGTGTATGAAGAGAACCGGATATCGGGCTACAGCCGGGACATCTGGGGGAAAAACATAGCGAGATTTAAAAAACACACGTGGGACGCCATGAAAATGGACGACTGCGCCGAGTGCCACAAAAAGTCCGGCAAGAGCTGGACCAGCGTGCAGACCCAGAAAGACGCGTGCTTTGTTTGCCATAAATAAACCGGGGTGTCAGCCGGATTTTGTCATCATGTTCAGGGGAAAATTCTATGAAGATAGATAGAAGAAGCTTTTTATCGCTGAGTGTTGGAGCCACGGCGGGCGTGACGCTTTCGCCGCTGCCGTGGAAGTTGACGGACGATCTTTCCATATGGACCCAGAACTGGCCCTGGACGCCGGTTCCGGCCGACGGGGAAGTGACCTATGAGGATTCCGTGTGCGGGCTTTGCCCCGGGGGCTGCGGCGTCACCGCGCGAAAAGTGGGAGACCGCGTCGTCAAAATCGAGGGGCGAAAGGGATACCCGGTCAATGACGGCGGCGTCTGCCTGCTGGGGCTTTCCGGCCCTCAGCTGCTGTATGGGCCCACCCGTGTGAAAACCCCGCTCAAGCGGGTCGGAGAGCGGGGAGAGGGCAAGTGGAAGAAAATTTCCTGGGAGGAGGCCATTTCCGAAACCGCCTCTCTCCTCGGGGACTTGAGGGACGCCGGAAAATCCTGGGCCGTGGGTTGCGTATCCGGGTCCGGCCACGGGGTCACGGCCAGGCTGTTTGAGAGATTCATGACCGCTTACGGCTCCTCCAACTTCATGACCGCCCCCTCCATGGACGATTCCTTCGCCCTGGCCATGGGCGCGGCGCCGGGCGAGGCGGCGGCGGCCTTTGATTTTGAGAACGCCGATTTTGTGCTGAGCTTCGGAAGCGCCGTTCTGGACGGATGGGGCTCCCCGGCGCGGATGTTCATGGCCCACGGCAAATGGGTGGAATCCGGCGGAAAGCTGGTCCAGGTTGAGCCCAGGTTCTCCAACACCGCCGCCAAGGCATATAAATGGCTCCCGGCCCGGCCCGGAACCGAGACGGCGCTGGCGCTGGGAATCGCCCATGTCATCATCCGGTCCGGCGGCTATGACCGGGAGTTCATCTCCCGCGCCACCTCGGGCTTTGACGCCTTTAAAAAATTTGTGAAAGACTATTCCCCGGAAAAGGTCGCTGAAATAACGGGAATCGGCGATCCGGACCTGATTCGGGTTGTGGCGAGAGAATTCGCGGCCGCCAGACGCCCCGTGGCCATATGCGGACGGGGGCAGGGCGACGCCGCCGGAAGCCTGGGAGAATTTTCGGCCGTTCACTCCCTCAACGCGCTCGTGGGAAGCGTCAACCGGGACGGCGGGGTCTGGGCGCTTGAAAAAGACGCCTACATCCGCTGGCCGGAGCCGGAAAAGGACGAAGCGGCCCGGGCGGGCCTGGGAAAAGGCCGCGCGGACGGCGCCGGAGTCGGCCGTTACGCCGCCGCCCGGTCCCTTTTGAACCGTTTCCCGGCCCGGACACTCTCCGGGGAATACCCGCTGGAGGCGCTTTTGATTCACGGCGCCAACCCCCTTTACTCCATGCCCGACACCGCCACGGTGAAGAAAGCCTTTGACCGGGCGGGAACAATCATCAGCTTTTCGTCCTACATGGATGAGACCGCCATGTATGCGGACCTCATCCTTCCCAACCATGTGTATCTGGAAAGATACGAGGATGTCCCGGTTCCCCCGGGCATGCCAAAACCGGTGACAGGCCTTGCCAAACCTGTGGTGGAGCCGCTTTTCGACACCATGCATTCCGGAGACGCCGTCATCCGCCTGGCCGGGGAAATGGGCGGGTCCGTGGCCGCGTCCTTTAAATGGGAGAGCCATGAGGCGTGCCTGCGAGAGACCCTGGGAAACAAATGGGACGCGCTTTTAAATGACGGGTTCTGGTCGGACCCCGGCTTTTCGCCGAAGAAAAGAAAGTTCGCTTTCTATTCCAAGGACATGGGGACCGTTTCTCCCGGGGCCGGGAAAGAAAACGGCGCCTATCCCCTGGTCCTGGTTCCCTATGACTCCATCCGCCTGGCCCACAATTATATCGGGGCGCCGCCCTTCGCCGTCAAGACGGTGGAGGACACGGTTTTAAAGGGAAAAGACGCGCTTGTTCAGATCAACCCGAAGACGGCGAAAAAAATCGGACTGGCAAACGGCGCCCCGGCCACGATCAGCACCCCTGTGGGAAGCGCCCGGGTCCGGGTGAATGTGTCCGAGGGGATCATGCCCGGAGTGGCGGCCATGCCCAAAGGACTGGGGCACACGGCCTTTGACAAGTATCTGGCGGACAAAGGCTTGAATGTGAACGAGCTGATGGCTCCCATGGAAGATCCCGCTTCGGGCTTTGACGCGGCATGGGGTGTCATGGCCAAGCTGATCAAAGCATAAAACATTTTTTTACGAGGGTCTAATGAAACGACGTAATCATCAGAATGCCAAAAAATATGGGATGGTTGTAGATCTGGACAAGTGCGTGGGATGCGGTTCGTGCATGGTGGCGTGCATGTCTGAAAACAATGTGCCGTTCAAGGCGGATGAGTCCGACAAGCTGCTGAGCATCACCTGGATGAGGGTGTTCAAACTGACCAACGGCAAACCGTTTCCCAATGAGGAGATATGCTATTTGCCGAGGCCCTGCATGCATTGCGAGGGAGATCACGGCCATTCGCCCTGCGTCTCCGTATGCCCCGCCACCGCCACCGATTACAGTACTCAGACGGGAATCGTGAGCCAGATTTACACCCGGTGCTTTGGATGCCGGTACTGCATGGCCTCCTGTCCGTATCATGCCCGGTATTTCAACTGGTGGGATCCCGTGTGGCCGGAGGGGATGGAAAAATATCTAAGCCCCGACGTTTCCCCGAGGATGCGGGGAGTGGTGGAAAAATGCAGCTTCTGCTTCCATCGGTATCAATCGGCCATGAACAAGGCCTATTATGAGGACAGGGATGACATCGAGGAAGAGGAATACCAGACCGCGTGCGCCCAGGCCTGCCCGGCCGGGGCCATCACATTCGGAGACCTCAACAACCCGGACCACCAGGTCCATCAACTGGCAAAGCCGGATCTCAAGCATGGGGGCCGACCCAAAAATCCCCATGTCTTCAGGCTTCTGGAACGCCTGGGAACCAATCCCAAGGTTTATTATCTTTCATCCCGGGAGTGGGTCCGGAGAGCGGGGGACAATTACCTGAAAGACGAAAAAAAATCGGCTCATTAGGAGCGATCCGCTAAAAAAGACAGCATATAGGAGCAAAAGGACTTATGGATTCTGCATTAATACCAAAAGGCGTGAAGCGCTGCTCCACAGGGCAGTTCACATTATGGATCGGCGCTGTGGGTCTTGTGCTTTTGTGGGGCGTTTTTGCCATGGGCCTCATCTGGATTAAAGGGCTGAACCAGACCAATATGAATGATTACTACGGATTTGCCCTGTGGATATGGGCGGATCTGGCGGTCATCGCCCTGGGGGGAGGCGCGTTTTTCACCGGACTGCTTCGATACATCTTCGGAAAGGACGAGTTGAAAAACATCATTAACTACGCGGTGCTGATCGGTTTTATATGCTACAGCTCGGCGCTTCTGATCCTGGCCATTGACATCGGCCAGCCCCTGAGAGGCTGGTTTATTTTCTGGCATGCCAATGTGCATTCCATGCTCACGGAAGTGGCGTTTTGCCTGTCGTGTTACTTCATCGTTCTCACCATTGAGTATGTGCCCCTGATCCTGGAAAACCGAAAAATCGACAAGGTCCCTTTCTATCACAACCTGGGCCACAACATGCATGAAATCATGGCCGTATTCGCGGCCACCGGGGCTTTTTTGTCATTTTTCCACCAGGGCTCGCTGGGAGGGGTGGCCGGCGTCCTTTTCGGGCGTCCCTTCGCCTTCCGCGAGGGCCTTTTTATATGGCCCTGGACATTTCTGCTCTTCACCTGGTCGGCCGCCGCGTGCGGACCGTGTTTTACCATCATGGTCACCAAAATAACGGAAAAGGTCACCCGGAAAAAACTGGTGAAAGACAGTGTGGTGGAGCTTCTGGCCAAGATATCCGGATGGATGCTTTTGACCTACATCGTGGCCAAGAGTGTGGACACCCTGTACTGGGCCAATGTGACGCTCCCCCGCATGGGTCAGACGCTGATGGATTTTTACTCCGGAAACCCGCTTTACGGCATATGGATCCTGATTCTGGAGATCGTCATCGGCGGCTTCATCCCGGCTTTGATCCTCATCACGGAAAAAGGGCGCTCCAATAAATTCCTGCTGAATCTCGCCATTGTTCTGGCGGTCATCGGCGTGAGCGTCAACCGCTGGGTCATGGTGCTTCAGGTCATGGCGGTTCCGGTTCTGCCTTTTGACAGTTGGGCCCTGTATTTGCCCAGTTGGCAGGAAGTGGCCACCACCATATTGCCGGTGGCGTACGGAATCATCCTGATTTCCATCTCATACCGTTATTTGCCGGTGTTTCCCCAGGAGCGGGAGCTGAACCCGGCGGACTGAATTTTTTAACGCATCGCGCGTCAGGAGGACCATTATGTTTCCATTTTCGTTTGAATGGGTATGGGATATGTCGCATTTCGTTTTCATGGGAGGCCTGTGGTACGCGCTTTCCATTCTCGGACTGGGCCTCGGCTATTGTTTTTATAAGGCGACGGTCGACACGCTCCAGGACGACGACGGCGGCCATCATTAAGGCCTTCGCTCATTGAAAAAAAGCGCTTCTCTTTTAAGCTTCCAGGGGAAAAAGGGGCGCTTTTTTTGTTTTACAAATCATGAAAAAAAGCCATACCGCCTATATCTGCGCAGGCTCTAACATCGGGAAGAGACTGGAGAACTGCCGAAATGGCATAGGCGCCATCGCCGATTCCGGGAAGTCCGTCGTGACGGAGCTTTCCCGTTTTTATCAAACCGAGCCGGTGGACTATATCGACCAGGACTGGTTTGTCAACGCCGCCGCCAGAATCGAGACGATTCTGGAGCCCTTTGATCTTCTGGCGGAGCTGAAATCCATTGAAAAAAAGGCCGGGCGGGATGGGAGCGGCCCCCGCTTCGGCCCCCGGGTTTTGGATATGGACATTGTGTTATTTGACGATCTGGTCCTGAAATCCCCGGGCCTTGAGATTCCCCATCCCCGGATGCATAAAAGGCGCTTTGTGTTAAAGCCGATTTGTGATATAGGAAAAGACGTCATTCATCCGATTTTTAAGCGGGACATGGGATCGTTGCTGGACACGCTGGATGAGCGCTCCCAGGGGGTTTTTCTATGCTGATTCGTTTCATCATTCTTTTCGCTCTTTTTTACCTGGGACGCCGCCTCTTCAAATCCTGGTCGGCCTCCCGGTCCCGGAAAGTCCAAAGGAACGGGTCCGTCGGCGAAATCGACGATGTCATGATTCAGGACCCCCAGTGCGGGGTGTATTTCCCCAAAAAAGACGGGATAAAATGGAAGACCGGCGGTGAAACGCTGTTTTTCTGCGGCCCCGAATGCCGGGACCGCTATGTGGAATCCAGGCGCGGAGCCCCAAAATGAATAATCAAAAGGAGCCTCTTTCATGAAATTTTTTATCGACACGGCCAATATTGATGAAATCAGAGAAGCCCACAGCATGGGCATGGTGGACGGCGTGACCACCAATCCCAGCCTGATCGCCAGGGAAGGAAGGAAGTTTGAGGAGATCATCGCGGACATATGCCGAATCGTGGACGGCCCCATCAGCGCCGAGGTGATCAGCCTGGAGGCCGACGGCATGGTCAAAGAGGCCCGGGACCTCGCGGCGATCCACGAAAACATCGTGATCAAGATTCCCATGACCACCGACGGGTTAAAGGCGACCCGGGAGCTGTTTGACTTAGGGATCAGAACCAATGTCACCCTGGTTTTCTCGCCCCTCCAGGCATTGATGGCGGCCAAGGCCGGCGCGAGCTATGTCAGCCCCTTTGTGGGCCGTCTGGACGATCTTTCCCAGGAGGGCCTGCTTCTGGTGGAGCAGATTGTGGGAATATACGACAACTACGCCTTCGACACCGAAGTGATTGTGGCCAGCGTCCGAAATCCCATGCACGTCCTGGATTCCGCGCTCATCGGGGCGGACATCGCCACCATTCCATTCAGCGTTCTCTCCAAACTGGCGGCCCATCCCCTGACGGACAAGGGGATTGAGTCGTTTCTGAAAGACTGGGAGAGCATGGGGGGGAAAGAATAATTTTTTTCCTTAAGGATATATGATTTCAAAAGAAAAAGTAAAAACAATAGCCGGCCATCCCAATTTTCTGACTCTGTTTCGGATCGCGGCCTGCCCGGCCATTGTGGTTCTTCTCCTGTTTCCCAACCGGTTTTTCACCCTGGTGGCCACGCTTTTATTCAGCCTGGCGGCCATCACCGATTTTTTGGACGGGTTTGTCGCAAGACGCCGGGGACTGGTTTCCCATTTCGGAAAGCTGATGGATCCCCTGGCGGACAAGCTCTTGATATCATGTTCTTTTATCATGATCTCCTCCCATGGATGGATCCCGGCCTGGGTGGTTTGCGTCATTGTGGGAAGGGAGCTTGCGGTCACCGGGCTGCGCAATTTCATCTCCGGAAGCAGCATGGAGGCGGATGTCTCGGCCTCAAAACTGGGAAAGTATAAAACAGGGTTCCAGATCGCCGCCATTATCCCGCTTTTGATTCATTTCCCTTATTTCGGGATCAACTTCAACGCCATCGGGATGGCGCTGCTGTGGGCCGCCCTGGGCATGACCATCTGGTCGGGCGTCGCCTACTTTATCCAGTTCAGGGGCCTTTTGTTTGAAAAGTAGCGGGACGGGATTTTTCTGTTGACAAAATGAGCGCGAGCCGTTAGAGTAAAACTTTTAAGGCGGGAATAACTCAGTGGTAGAGTGCGACCTTGCCAAGGTCGAAGTCGCGGGTTCAAATCCCGTTTCCCGCTCCATTTTAATGGCGGCATAGCCAAGTGGTAAGGCAGCGGTCTGCAAAACCGCTATTCACCAGTTCGAATCTGGTTGCCGCCTCCAGAGCGCATTAAAAGGGTTTTGCGTCAAAAGCCGCGACCTTTTTTTCAAGGAACTTTTTTTATTAGCGGGGGTAAACCATTGGGAAGCGTGATTAAGAAAAGAAGAAAGAAAATGAGAAAACACAAACACCGAAAGCTCCTGGCCCGAACCCGACACCAGCGCAGAAAGGGCAAATAGCCTTCGACGTTGTTTTAAAATCACAAACAAAAAAAGCCGGACATGCATGTCCGGCTTTTTTTGTTTGTGATCACTTATTTATTTTTTAAACCCCGTAAAAAATCACGGGACAGCGTCGTAAAAAATTCCATATTATAAAATTTAAGCCACAAGGCGTAGGGGTTATTTTTAATTGAGGCAATACATGTGGTATGCCTCAATTAAAAATAAGCGCTGCAACACAGTAGATCGGATTTTTTACGATGCTGTCATTTTTTGTATCCCTTGAAGTACTTCAAAAACTCCGAATCCGTGGACAGAATCAGCGCGCTTTTCTCATCCAGCGCCTCGCGGTAGGTTTCCAGGGTCTTGGTGAAGGAATAAAAATCCGCGTCCCGGCTGTACGCGTCGGCGTAGAGCTTGACGGCCTCGGCATCGGCCTTTCCCTTGACCTCCTGGGCGGTCTTATAGGCCATGGATGTGATCTCCTTTAAATCCCGTTCCTTGTCGCCCAGGATTTTTCGGGCTTCCCCCTGTCCTTCAGAGCGATACTTTTCCGCGATCTGCCTTCGCTCGGCGATCATCCGGCCGTAAACGGATTTTCGGACCGCCTCCACATAGTTGATCCGCTTGATTTTGACATCCACCAGCTCAATGCCGAATCGCGCCACTTTGGGCAGGGCCTGCTCCAGAATGCCCAGGGTGATTTTGTCCCGGCCCGTGGTGATCTTGTAGGGCGCGCTTTTTTTCCTGTCCACGTTCTCATCCAGCCCGATTTCCGTGATATCCATCTCCCGGTTGGTGTTGCGGACCGTTTCAATGAGCCGGTATGAGGTGATGAAGTTTCGCACGGCGGGGTCGATGATGTCGTCCAGACGCCCCAGGGCGCTGTTGACATTGTTGATGGTCTGGAAAAATTTAATGGGATCCACGATTTTCCACCGCGCGAAAGCGTTGACCCATATATAGGTCTTTTCCTTGGTGGGAATCTGGCCGGGGTCCCCGTCCCAGTGCAGAAGATTTTTGGGGAAATAGTTGGCTTCCCAGACAAAGGGCCATTTGAAATAAAGACCCGGCCTGGTCTTGGGTTTTCCAATGTATTTCCCGAACTGGGTGATGACCACCTGCTCCGTCTCGTCAATGACATAGGCCGAAGAGAAGACGACCACCACGGCGGCGATTAAGACAACAATAAATGCGGCTTTGATTTTCATTTTACAGCGCCTTTTCCTTTTTCCATGTTTAAAAGGGGAAGGAAGTTTTTCTGATTCGAATCGATAATGTACTTGTTCCCGAGTTTCTGGTAAACATCCGCGAAAGCCTCAAGGTACATGCGTCGCCTGGTGATGTCTTTGGCTTTTTCGTATTCTTCGTAAAGAGAGACAAATCTCGACGAATCGCCCTTGGCCCGGTTGACCCGGTCCAGGTAGTACCCTTCGGCGGCCTTGATGGTGCGCTCGGCCTCTCCCCGGGCCTGGGGGATGGCCTTGTTGTAGTCTTCCTTGGCCTGGTAGATGACCTTCTCTTTTTCCTGGACCGCCTGGTTCACCTCGTTGAACGAGGGCTGAACCGGCCCCGGCACGTTGGTTTTCTTCATTTCGATGGTCACAATCTGGATCCCGGCCTCGGACTCGTTCATCTTCGTCTGCAGGACATTCTCCGCCTCATCGGCGATCTCGTCCCGCTTGGAGATCACCTCGTTGATGCTCCGGTCCCCGATGACCTGCCTCATGCTGGCCTCAGACATGTCCCGGAGGAGGCGCCGGACGTCTTTGACCTTGAACAGGTAGTTGTACGCGTCCTTAATGCGGTACTGGACGATCCAGGGCACCACCCCCACGTTCAGATCCCCGGTGAGCATCAGAGACACGCCGGAGTCCTCCTGCTCGGAGGAGCGGCCCGAGCGCGACGAGCGGACGGAGCGAAATCCGAACTCCTCCTTGTACACATGCTCCACCCGCACCTTGGTGACCTTTTCAATGCCCGAGGGCAGCTTGAAATTGAGACCCGGCTGGGCGGTTCGGGCGTATTTGCCGAAACGCTGCACCACCCCGACCTCGTCCACCTTGATGGTGAAGAAGGTCGAGGACGCGAAAAAAAGGGCGATGATGACCAGAATGATCAGAGGCCCGCCCGGAAATTTGATTTTTTTCACCTTGTCCACAATTTCGTTGATCTGGGGGGGAATGTCGCCCCCTGTGGACTGCCTGTTTTTCTGATCCTGAAGTTTGTCCCAATCCCAGCTCATTTTTTGTCCCGTCCTGTTTGGTTTTTTAAAATATTGAATATTTTTATATAATTCGTCATATTATATCCTGGTTGTTTTCAAGTCAAGGAAAAAACCTTTCATTCGTAATGCGTCCACATGCGTAATATATGAACGACGCGCTGTTTTTGATCCACTGAATAAACCAGGCGATGCTTAATGTTGATCCTTCGGGAATAGAAGCCTTTGAGATTTCCCACGAGTTTTTCATATGAAGGGGGCGTCTGAAAGGGGTTGTCTTTTAAAATTTTTAAAAGGGTTTCAGCGCGGAATTGGAGGCCGGCGTCCCGCAATTTTTTTCCATCCTTTGCCGCCGCCCTTGATAAGACGATTCGCCATTTCACCACTCCAGGTCCTCAAGGTGGATTCCATGCTCAAGGGGCTCCCGGTCGGCTTCATGAATGCTCTCAACGAGACCGGGGATTCCGTTTAAGTAGATGGTTTCTTCTATGGCGCGCCAGTCGTCTTCCCCAATGACCATAAAGTTCTGACCGTTTCTTCGGTTGACTTTCAGAACCCGGCGCTCGGAGATGGTTTCATCCACCCAGGATTTCAGTCTTTTTCTGAATTCATTTGCCGATATTTCACGCACGGAGGGCCTCCCTGGAAAGTTCCAAAGCGATATGGTTTTAAAACAGGGTCATTGTTTTTTAAGCAGTACCGCATCGCGGCGCTGTTGTCAAGTTATAATGGATCGAATTTCGCCGTCCGGATTTCGCGCGTTCTCCACCTTGGTTTTTTTTAAAAAACCCCCAAGACATGCTTGACACGTGAAAAAATAAAATGTATTTAAGAAGGCATGAGGCTGTGCGGAAAATACTTCACCCAAAGCGCCATCGAGAAAATTCGAAGCGAGCTGCTGGAAAACCCCGGCGTTTCCCGGCGCGAGCTGTCGCTTAAAGTCTGCCGTTGGCTGAGCTGGACCTCTCCCAACGGCAAGCCCAAGGAGGTGAGCTGCCGAAAGGCCCTGTCAGCGCTGGATAAAAAGGGCCTCATCCGCCTGCCCGACTCCGGCCGGACATACAACTTTCAAAAACGGGCCGGGTGGATGGCGCTGCCGGTTTTTGAGAGCCTGCGCTGCGATTTGTCCGAGCTGGGCAAAATCACTCTGGAGCCGGTGTCCGGGGATTATCGGGGCAAAAAAAAATCCCGGGAATGGAATTCCATGATGGACCGGTTTCACTACCTGGGAAGCGGCCCCCTGTGCGGGGCCCAGATCCGCTACCTGGTCTCCAGCGAGACACACGGACGGCTGGGCGCGTTGAGCCACAGCGCCGGGACCCTGCGATTGAAAGACCGGGATGAGTGGATCGGATGGAGTCCCCGGGCCCATTGGGCCAATATCGACCGGGTGGTGTGCAACAGCCGTTTTTTGATCCTGCCCTCCGTAAACGTCAAAAACCTGGCCTCCCGGGTCCTTTCCCTTTCCCTCAAACGGCTTCCCCGGGACTGGGAGGAGCGATACGGATACCGGCCCGCGCTTCTCGAAACCTTTGTGGATCCCCAAAGATTCAGCGGGGTCTGCTACCGGGCGGCCAACTGGACCCTCATCGGCAAAACGGCGGGGCGGCGAGGCCGATACGCCAATGGAAAAAAATGCGGGTCTCCAAAAGATATCTACGTCTATCCCCTTCAGAAAAATTTCAGGCGCGTTTTGACCCGGGAAACCGAAAGGCCCCTGTTCGCGGAAGAACGGGAAGAATTTTATGAAAAATGGCATGAGGAGGAGTTCGGCGCCGCCGAGTTCTACGACCCCCGGCTCCAGAAAAGACTCGAAACCCTGGCATCGGACATGGGACGGCGGCCCGGGCGGCCCGTAAGCGAGGCCTGCGGCGGGGACATGTCCAAAATCAAGGCGGCCCAGCGGTTTTTCTCACACAAAGAGGTGGAGATGAGGCGCGTTTTAAGGGCCCACGCCGAGGCGTCGGCGGCCCGGATTCAAAAGCGCCCCATGGCCCTGGCGGTCCGAAATGAAAGGGAGATCCAGATTCCCCCGGGTCCGGCCCGTCTTTCCACCCTCATGGCCATCGGGCCTGACGGCGCCCCCCTGGGCCTTTTGGATGGTTGGCTGGATGGCCGTCCGGAGACATCGCCCCCCCAAAAATTAAGTGGAAAATCAAGGGAAAAATCGGAAAAAAAATCCCTTAAAAATAAAAAAGGGAAAAAGGACGGCGGATGGATCCGAACCTATCGGGCCGCCTCGGAAATTCAGTCCCACTGTCCCGACTCCGAAATCACGCTGACCGGCGATATCCGGGGGGGAATCCGGGCGCTTTTCAGGGAGGCCCGGAAACACCCCCGGGGACCCAAAATCCTGGTCCGGTCGCTTCAAAACGACGGCCCGGATCGCGATGAGAGAAAAATACGGCGAAAGACCGCCGCCGCGCCGGTGGCGGGCCACTTCGAAGTGGAGGTCCCTCCCGGCGAACACGGCGCCCGCCCCCGGCGGGCCAGGCTCGCGGCGAGTCGGGCCAAAATCCTCCTGGGAGGTCCCGGGGGCCGGCCCATGACCCTGTGGGCGGTTTGGGCCCGGGAGACGGCGCCCCTTCCGTCTCCCTTTCGCCGCGTGGAATGGCTCCTGGTCTCCAGCGCTCCCGTTCGATCCTTTGAAGACGCCCGGGCGCTTTTAAAACAGCGGGTCTTAAGCCTTCAAAACAGGGGATGGGGCCGGACCCTGGAGAAAATATGCCCGTCGGATGATCCCGTGATCCAGGATGGGGACGCGCTTAAAAACTGTCTGGCCGTCTGTATGGTCATCGCCTGGCGCATATGCCATTTGAAAGCCCTTGGAAAAAAAACGCCCCATATTCCCAGTGGCCTTTCTTTCCCGAAAACCCGCTGGAGGGCCGTCCAGGCCCGGGCCGTTCGGGTTTTTGGAGATTTCTTTCAAACCTGTTTTTTTCGGACCTGGAAGGGAAGGGCGCCCGCCGCCGTCATGGCGGCCCGGGGCCCCGGGGAGGCGTTTGATTTCCGCCCCTGTCCCCGGCTTTGCCGGGGCCGGGGCCGGTTCCAGTGATTTCGATTTAAAATATCCCGGCGCTCCTCACATTTTTTCCACTCAAAAACGACGGCGCCCCTGCGTCTTTGAACCGTTCAAGCCCGCCGCGCGGAGTTGCGTCCAACGGCCCTTCGCAAAATGGATTTTGAGGTTTTTTCGCTTTTTTTTCGTTCGCCTCCCCATGTCCGGCGCTTTTTTTTAAAAATTTTTCCTGTTTTTACAAACCCTTCCCTGTTTGGTTTTTTTCCCGCCCGCGTGGGTCTCAACTTTTGTTTTCAAATTAATTCGATTCAAAACTCTGAATTTGAATTATTTTCTGTAAAATTTCAACTCATTGATTTTTATAATAAAAAATAAAAAAATCAAAAACGCGTGGAAAAATGAAAAAAAAACGCTTGACACAAAACCCCAGCGGGGATAAAAGAAAATTTCATTCATAAAAAAAGTTTTTTCAAAAAAATGTGAAACAGTCGGGCTTTGGATGGTCCGGGGAAAGTAGACGATTTGTCTGGAAAATGAACAAAACAATGAACGGATATCACACTTCCCTTGAGCATATGATGGATGAGCTGGCGCTTCTGGACATTCGGATCCGGGAGATGGCGGCGCTCGCCGAAAAAGGCCGGGGAAAAGAAGAGCCGTTCAGGGGGCTGGCCATTTCCCCGTCGGAAGTGGAGGCCCTTTTCAGACGTCCCCCGGGGCCTCCCCGGGCGTGGGGAAAACGCGAGGCGGGTTCCGCTCCCCGGATCAAGGCCCTGAAGGGTCGCATCGAGGACCGAAAGAGCGGCGCCCGGCCGGCAAACGGCGATTTACGCCTGGAGCGCCTGGCCCGGCTCTTTGATCTGACCCGAAGGGATGTGGAGATACTGCTCATCGCCCTGGCCCCGGAAGTGGATCCGCGCTACGAAACCTTTTACGCCTTTCTCCAGGACGACGTCACCCGGAAATTTCCCAGTGTGGACCTGGCCCTGAACCTTCTCTCATCGTCTCTTGATGATAAAATCCGCCTTCGCCGGCGATTCGAGCCCGGCGCCCCTTTAATGAAAAAGCGCCTCTTAAGCCTTCACGGCGACGGGCCGGGGCCCCATCCGCCCCTTTTGCGACGGCATATCAAAATAGACGACCGCGTGGCCTCTTATCTCCTGGGCTCCGATGAGATGGATTCGCGCCTTTTCCATTGCGCGGTCATGGAGGGGCCCGGCGCCCCGCTTGGGGACATGATTCTGCCGGAATCGTTCAAAGACAGGCTTTTGGGATTGTCGGAAAAAAATTTTCCGCCGGGCCGAAGCGGGCCGGGAATCGTGTTTTATTTCCAGGGCCGTCCGGGCTCGGGGCGCAAAAGCGCGGCTTTGGGCATGCGCGAAAGACAAGGGGGCAAAACCCTTTCGGTGGACGGCCGGGCGCTGTCCGGAAAGGAGCCAAAGGACTTCGCGTTTGTCCTGGACCTGATTCTTCGGGAGGCCGGGCTCCAGGACGCGGCGCTGTGCTGGCGGGATTTTGACGCGCTTTTAAAAGAGGAGCGGGCGCTCAAAGTTTTCTGGACAGAGCTGGCCTGTTTCAAAGGGCCGGTTTTTCTCACAGGGGAGGCCACGTGGGAGCCCCGGCGCGACTTTGGCGGTCTTTCGTTTGTGCGGGCGAAATTTCCGGACCTGACCTTTCAGGACAGAAAAACGCTGTGGGAGCGGGCGCTGGAAGAAAAGGCCCCGGGAGTCCCGGCCCCGGACACGGCGGATCTGGCGGAGAAGTTTCTTTTCACCGGGGGACGGATCAAAGACGCCGCCGCCACGGCCGCCGACCGGGCCCTGTGGCGGGATCCGCGCGGGGCGGCGATTTCTCTTCAGGACCTGCTCGCCGCGTGCCGGCTTCAGTCCAACCGGAACCTGGGAGAGCTGGCGCGGAAAATCAAACCCCACCACAAATGGAAAGACATCATCCTTCCCGAAGAGTCCGCGCGGCAGCTCAAAGAAATCTGCGACTATGTCCGGCGCCGCTCCACGGTTTACGAAAAATGGGGATTTGAGGAAAAAATATCCTCGGGCAGGGGCGTCAACGTGATTTTCTCCGGACCCTCGGGAACCGGCAAAACCATGTCCGCCGACATCATCGCCGGCGAGCTGGGCGTTGACCTTTATAAGGTGGACCTGTCCGCCGTGGTCAGCAAGTACATCGGCGAGACCGAAAAAAATCTTTCGAAAATTTTCGCCGAGGCCCGGGACAGCAACGCCATCCTGTTTTTTGACGAGGCCGACGCCATTTTCGGAAAGCGAAGCGAGGTCAACGACGCCCGGGACCGCTACGCCAACATCGAGACCGGCTACCTGCTCCAGAAGATGGAGGAGCACAGCGGGATCGTCATTATGGCCACGAATTTCATCCAGAACATGGACGAGGCGTTCGCCCGCCGTATGGATTTCACGATTGATTTCCCGGCCCCGGAAAAAAAGGACCGCCTGCGCATATGGGAGCGCATGATGCCGGAGCGGACCCCGAAGGACGAAAACCTGGATTTCGGGCTGATGGCGGAAAGATTTGAGATCACGGGCGGGAACATCAAAAACATCGCCCTGGGATCGGCCTTCCTGGCCGCCGGAAACGGCGGAAAAGTCGGAATGGACGGCCTGTTCCACGCCACCCGGCGGGAATACCGGAAGATGGGACGAATTGTGATGGAGAGCGATTTTACGTAACCAGACATAAAAAAGGAAGATTGGGACCATGCGTGAAAAAATTCAGGATATCAAACCGGACGATTCGGCGAGGGAATTCAACAAGGCCCCGGATGATCATTCGCAAAGGGCCGGGGATTTTTTTCATTCGCAATCTTTCCATGACGGGGCGCCGCCGTCCGGGGCGCTTCAGCGGATCATGGGTCCGACGGCGGACGCCGGTCCCGCCGATTTTTTCGCTCTCCAGAGGGCGGCGGGCAACCGGGCCGTGTCCGGCATGCTCACCTCTCTTCAGGACCGCCAATCCGAGGGCTCCGAAATGCCCGATTCGCTCAAAAGCCGGATGGAGGACTCTTTCAACACGTCCTTTGACGACGTGTCCCTCCACGAAGACTCATCGGGCCCCGGCCTCATCGGCGCGAAAGCCTACACCTATGGAAACCACATTCACTTCGCGCCCGGGGAATTCAATCCCGGCGCCCAAAGCGGCGGCGAACTCCTGGCCCATGAGCTTTCCCATGTCATCCAGCAAAGACACGGGGTCCATCCCACCTCCATGATCGCGGGGATTCCCTTAAACGACAGCGCGTCCATGGAAGGACAGGCGGACACGATGGGAGGCGAGGCGGCGTCCGGCGGCTTTTCGTCATTCGCCTCTTTTTCATCCGGAGCTGATTCGGCGGGGGCTGATTCAGCCGGGGCCGGCTCGGCCGTGGTTCAATGCGAGATGGAGGAGGAAGAGGAAGACCCGGGCCTGGCCAAACATATTTTTGACTCTGACTCAGAGGCGGGCGGCATTATTTCCGGGGCCATCGAAGGCGCCACCACCGGGTTTAAAGAAGATGTGTACGGAACCACGGACAAAGAGGGGATTTTGTCCAAAGAGCATGACCTCTCCGCCAACATCGGCGGTCTCGTGGGGGATATTCACGGCGCCGGATCGGATATTCTGGCCCTGAAAGACAGCGAAAACGGAAAGCTCGCCAAAAGCTCGGCCGCATTCGGTCTTTTGTCCAAAACCGCGGGGGGAGTCGGGAAGAGCGCGGGGATCGCCGCCGACAAGGCATCGGGGCTTTCAAAAGCGGGTAAAAGCGACGCCACCCACACCTCGGACATCGCCAACTCTATTTCAGGAGGACTGGGAACCATCAGCGGAATTCTGGACCTGGCGGATCATATCACGGGCATGACGGAAAACTGGAACGACATGGAGCCCGCTGAAAAGATCGAGGCCGCGGCCGCTGTGGCGGAAAAACTCAACGCAATCGGAAAAGGGGGCGTGGACACCGCCAAAGCCATCTCCACCGCCATTGACCATTACAAGGGATTGTCCAAAGACAGCGATTTGACCAAGAGGCTGGACAACGCCGGCGCGGTTTTTGGAAGCGTCACCAGCTCCATGGCCTCGGTCAAAGCCGGATGGGAAATGGGCAAGGGACTGGAGGATTTTATCTCGGAGGGCGGTTTTGATAAAATGAACCGCCAGGAAGCCTTTGAAAGCGTCTGCCAGGGACTTAAAACCTTCACGGAATGGGGGCAAAGCGGCGTGGACGCCGCCAAGAGCATCGCCACCACGGTTTACAAAATCGGCGGAAAGGGAGCCGGCGCGGTGAAGGGACTGGGAACCGCCAGCGGGGCTGTGACCATCGCCACCGGGGCCATGGATGTGATCCAGGGAGGATACGGCATAGCCAAAGCCGGCATGGCCAAGAGCAAATTGACGGAGCTGGGAAAGGAAGAAAACACCGAGGAAAAGAAGAAGGCCGATGACACTTCCCTCCAGATGCTGGGCGGCGACGTGAGCCTTTCGGGTATGAAAAATTTCAAAAAAGACGCCCAGATCAATCAATCGGCCCGGGCCGGCGCCCTGGAAGATTTGAAAAGCAGACAGACGGACAAGCAGAAAGAGGCCGGCTTCCAAATGGCCATGGGAGTGGTGGGAATTATCAGCGGCGCCCTGGCCGTCAGCGGGGTGGGGGCGCCTGTGGCCGTGGCATTAGGGATCGGCGCGGCCCTTGTCAAACTGGGTAAATGGCTGTATGGATGGTGGAAAGAAAAGAGCGCCAACAAGAGAGAAGCCATCAGAACCAAGGCATACGACACCCTCGTGGGCATCGAAAAGAAGATGGAGGGATACACCCAGTGGAAGGACGAAAACGCATGGCTGGACAGCATTCGATTCGGGGACGGAAAGAGAAAAAGCGGGGCCAAATCCATCGCCGAGAACATGGTGAAGGGAACCAAGGGCGAATCCGATAAAATATTCAAGGAACAGGAAAACCGGGAAACGGACAAAACAAAAAAACAGCAGATCAAAAAACAGAAGGAAAAGCTTTACAAAGACCTGGATGAGATCCCCAAAACGGTGACATGGGGCCAGCTCAGCGTGGAGGATAAATCCGAGGCTGTGTCCGAAGAGGCCCACGCCACTTTTTCAAGGACATCCCTGAAAGTGACCGACGAGGAGATCGCGGCGGCGAAGAAAAAACGCGCCGAGGAAAAGGATGAGCAGGACACGGCCACGGCCCGGGAGGTGCTGGAGGATATGGAGGAATACGATGGAAAAATGGCCGAGGCCATCGGTTTCAGCGTCAAAAAGAGAGACGAGTCGGCCCGGAAATTCCTTGACGCCCACTTCTCCAAACAAGTCGCGGACAAAAAGATGGACAAGAGTCAGAAAAAACAAAACCTCGCGGAGGCCAAAAAGATCGGGTACTGGGATTCTTTGACGGAAAAATACAGGGCCTTTAACCTGACGGGCTCCGCCCGCATTGAGGTGATCAAAACCTTTATCAATAAATAACGCGCGTTTTAAAAAAAACATCCCAATAAAGGAAAAATATGAAACTCGAACACATCGCCGAAACGCTGAAAGACGATTTTGAAACCTCTTTTGAGGCCCCGGACCCGGACGTGCCCGTGGGACGGGTCCTGGTCCGGCTGCCGCTGAAGTCCCGGGACGATTTGATGCTGGAGATGATGTTTGTGCCCGGGGTGGACAAGCACATCGAAAACAGCCGCCTGCTCCAGCTCTTCGTGTATCTCTCGGACGGGGACGGGCTTTCCGGGGAAAAAAAGGCGGCGCTTGTTGAGCAGATCGCCCGGCTGAACGTCAACCTGGTGGGCTCCCTGGGATACAATGAGAAGGGGGGATTCGTCTATTACAAATACATCCTGATGGCCCCCAAGAAAGAGAGCGATGAAACCGTCAAAATCCTGCGCGACGCGGTCTGGCTGTCGGCCTACCTGGTGGACACCTCCTGGCCGCATTTGGTTGAGTTTGTTTGAGTTTATAGAGTTTATTGAGTTTGTTGAGTTTCGAGATGTAGGGGCGGCCCTCGCGGCCGCCCGTCAGGATATGACAGAGGGAGAAAAAACATGTCGGCAAGTTGCGAAGCGCTCCACGTCAATCAACGTGGCGAATATGTGAATTTTGGAATACAATGGCTCCTTGATCATCACAGGAGCAAGGAACGGCAGCGGCGAAAGATGGTTCGCGATTTAAACCTGCGACCGGGCGACACCGTTTTGGACTTGGGATGCGGACCGGGTTTGTGGACATCGCTGATTTCTGAGAAAGTCAAGCCGGAGGGCCGGGTTGTGGGAGTGGACAGCGATCCGGAATTTCTTGAGTATGCCTCCCGGCGCCTTTCGCAGGAGCGGTTTGAAGGAATTGTTGACTTGCATGAAGGGGATTTTTATTCCGTTCCGTTCGAAGACAATAGTTTTGATGTGGTGTTTTTCGGAAACTGTTTCGCCTATGTGACCGATCATCAAAAGGTTCTGGACGAGCAGATACGGGTGACACGAAAAGGGGGAAGGATTGCCGTCAAAGATTTTGAGGGGTCTGTTCTGGTGATTCATCCCATCCCCCCCTCACTCACACTGAACGTGGTCACAGCGGCGGCGAAGGCGCTTCAAAATAACCCTCCGGAACCGCCATTTGACAATTTTTCAGGACAGAAACTGCGAGGCCTTCTTGTGAAAGCAGGTTTGCGGAATGTGTCGGCGACCTCATATGCCGTGCACATGCTTCCGCCCCTGACACCGGAAGCCAAACAGTATATTTCCGGAAACGCCGCATGGTATGCCGATATCGGCAAACCCTATTTGTCGGACACGGAATTTGAACAGTGGCGCGCATACTTTGATGTCGATTCTCCGAGTTATATTCTTGATTCCGAAGAATTCTATTTTTGTATGCTGGAAGTTCTGGCGACAGGATACGTTTGATCGGCGCCGGACGGCACTGAGTCGGATTTTTTCCGACGCCATTTAAAAATAAAAAAAGGACCGTCAACCCAAAGACTTTGGCGAGACTAAGGTTGACGGCCCCGGGGTGAGAAACGATTCAGGAAAAGGGAGACCCGCCCCCTTTTTTTATGAATCGCCCTCTTTTTTTTTATACCCCACCACGACGGCGGGAATCAAGAGAAAAAACAAAAACAAATTTTAAATATTTAAACAAAGGGCGAAAACGATGATCCGGGATCTGGACAAAACCATAGAGAAGCTGGTGAAAAAAAATATTTCAGGCGATCTGGTCCCCCCCAAACT
This sequence comes from Candidatus Desulfarcum epimagneticum, assembly GCA_900659855.1. Lineage (NCBI taxonomy): Bacteria > Pseudomonadati > Thermodesulfobacteriota > Desulfobacteria > Desulfobacterales > Desulfobacteraceae > Candidatus Desulfarcum > Candidatus Desulfarcum epimagneticum. The sequence goes on along the minus strand of CAACVI010000003.1, from coordinate 15,696 downwards.
CAACATCAGTTTTGACCGGCCGGATGAAAAGTTCAAAAACTATCCGGCGGTGAATTTTTTTCTTTACGAGGTGGGGGAGAACCTGGAGCTTCGGACCAGCCGGACGCTTCTGCCTGTGGGGAGAAACGGGGAAGGAAAGGACAAGGGCCTGTTCAAACCCCATCCCCCGGCGCGGGTGAATTTTTCCTACCTGGTCACCGCCTGGAGCAAGGGCGACGATCCCCTGGATGAGCATTACATCCTGGGGGAGACCATGAAAACCCTGCTTCTTTACCGGACCCTTCCAAAAAATGTTCTGAAAGGGGTCCTCAAAGACATCAGGCCGCTTCCCGTGACCGCCGTTCTTCAGCCGGGAAGCGTTAAAAGTCCCGGGGAGTTCTGGCAGGCCATGGGGGGAAAACCCAGGCCCGCGCTGAATTACACGGTGACATTGGATGTGGATGTGTCTCAAACCAGGGAGCTTCCGCTGGTTCGGAAAATGGATCTGGCCGCCGAGCCTGTGGACAGCGCCTTAAATCGTTAGGAACCCAAATCATATTAATTGAAGGAGGAGACAAATGGCAGACTACAAAACACCCGGGGTATATGTGGAAGAAAAATCGACGCTGGCGCCCTCCGTGGCGACAGTGGCCACGGCGATTCCGGCTTTCATCGGCTACACCGAGACGGTTCCGGATGTGTGCAGGGACAAGGACGGCGTGGTTCTGGCCGATCCCGTTCCGGTTCGCATATCGGGAATGCTGGAATACGCGGCCCGGTTCGGAGGCCCCCCCCCGGCCGAGTTCAAGGTCAAGATGGTGGGCGGCGAGATCGCCTCGGTGACCCCGCCGGAGCTGAAGCTTTACATGCATTACAGCCTGAGCATGTACTTCAACAACGGCGGCGGACCCTGCTACATCGTGTCGGTGGGTCAGTATGAGCAGAAGATGGACAAGGATCATTTCAAAAAGGGGCTGGCCGCCCTGGAAAAACTGGACGAGCCCACCCTGATTCTTCTGACCGACAGCGCCGGGCTGGCCGCGCCGGATTACTATGAGCTGTGCCAGGGCTCTCTGGCCCAGTGCGCCTCGCTCCAGGACCGCTTCGCCATTTTTGATGTCAAGGACAATGACGCGGACGCGTTCCGGGATTCCATCGGAATCAATGATCTGAAATACGGCGCGGCTTATTATCCTTATCTCAAAACGTCTTTGAACTTCGAGTACGATGAAAACGATGTCACGGTGTCCGGCCTGGACGATTTCAAAGACACCACGGCCGAGTATGAGACCAATAAAAACGGAATCCGGGTGTATTACACCGACCTGACCGGCGGGGACGCCATCAAGGGAAAGAGCGTGGTCATTGAGGAAAACACAAGCGGCTCGGGCGATTCCGTCACGACCTTCGAGGTGGCCGACGCCAAGCTGACCATCAAACTGCCCAAAAAGGGAGTCTCCGACAAAAAAGCCTCGGACACGGTGAAAAATATTCTCACCGAATGGGCCAAGGTGGCGGACAAAAAGAAATTCAACATCCAGCGGGCCGGAACCGGGACCGTGAAGGTGGAGGACGGCGGCTCCAAGGCGCTGGCCCCGGCCGAGGCCTCCGACGGCTCCTTTAAGCTTCGGGACCTGAAGTACGACAGCACAAGCGTTTACAACAACATCCTGACCCGGCTGGACGGTGAGCGGGTCACCATGCCGCCGAGCCCGGCCATCGCCGGTCTTTACGCCAAGGTGGACCGGGACCGGGGCGTGTGGAAGGCGCCGGCCAACTACAGCCTGGGATCGGTCATGGAGCCCACGATCAAGATCAACGGACAGATGCAGGAGAACTTGAACATCGACGCCACGGCGGGCAAATCCATCAACGCGATCCGAACCTTCACGGGCAAGGGCAACCTGGTGTGGGGCGCCCGGACCCTGGCCGGAAACGACAACGAATGGCGGTATGTCTCGGTGAGGCGGCTGTTCAACTACATTGAGGAGTCGGTGCAGAAATCCACCGGGTTCGCGGTGTTTGAGCCCAACACCCCCATGACCTGGCTCAAGGTCAAAACCATGATCAGCGTCTTTCTCGAGAACCTGTGGCGGGAAGGGGCCCTGGCCGGGACCAGCGCCGAACAGGCGTTTTTCGTGAAAGTGGGCCTGAACGAGACCATGACCGAGCAGGACATCCTGGAAGGGCGTATGAACGTGGAGATCGGGATCGCGGCGGTGAGACCGGCCGAGTTCATCATCATGAAGTTCTCCCACAAACTCCAGAATGCGTAGTCGCTTTTTAAGCGGTTCGGGGAAAGAAAAAATAACTTATAAATTGAAGGAGATATAAAAATGGCGACAACAGCGGATGATATCAAAACCAAATATCCTTTGCCGGTGTGGCAGTACCAGGTTCAGGTCGGCGAGGATGACATGGCCTTTTCCGAGGTGTCCGGTCTCAACATCGAGTATGAGACCATCTCATACGCCGACGGCATGGGCGTGAAACACATGCCCGGCAAAGGCACGCCTGTGGAGCTGAGCCTGCAGAAGGGAATCGTCAAAAGCGACACCAAGCTTCTGGACTGGATCACCAGCATCAAGCTCAACACAGTGGACAAAAAGGACATCACCATCAGCCTCCTGGACGAGGAGGGGGAAAATCCCCTGGTGACCTGGACGGTGGTCAACGCCTTTCCCACCAATCTCGAGGCGCCCACCTTTGACGCCAACAACAACGAGGTGGCCATCGAGACCCTGTCGCTCATGGCGGATGATTTGAAGGTGGAATACAAGTAGGGGCGATCCCCTGATTTTTAAGGGGGAGATCGCCCGATGAGTCGCCGGGGGCGGAATGGCCGCTCCCTGCCGTGAATCTCCCTTGTAAAAAAGGGATGATGCCTCCTGGAAACCCCCTCCCCCCCGCCAGGGGGAGGGGCCGGGGCATAATGACTGGAAAGGAAAACACCCATGTCGCTTCTTTCATTGACAAGCAAACTGGGCTCCATGAGTTCCATCCTGGACATGGCCGAGGCCGTCAATTACCGGTTCATGGTGAATTTTTACGGCGGCGGAGGCAATCCCCTGGACATGCGGTTCCAGAGCGTGTCGGGCATCTCCTCCACAGTGGAGGTGGACGAGGTCCGGGAGGGGGGGGAAAATCTTTACATGCACAATCTTCCCACCCGGGTGAGCCATGAGAACCTGGTTCTCACCCGGGGCATGATCATCGGCTGCGCCATGAACAAGTCCGGGAGGGATGTCCTTCATTCCCTGAAGGTCAAGCCGTCGGACATACAGGTGTCGCCTCTCGATAAAAACGACATGCCCACTTACGGAGGCTGGCTTTTTCAAAACGCATGGCTGGTTTCCTGGACCATCGAGGATTTGAGCGGGGAAGACAACAATTTGATCATCAACTCCATGGAATTCACCTACAACAGACTCAAACACGTGGTTACCTGACCGAGGGGCGGAATAGAAAATGACTATTGAAGTCAAAGAGCTGACGATAAACGCCACAGTGATCCGAAATCCCGACGGGCCCCGGGATACAGAGACGGGCGGCGGCGCTTCGGACCTGGACCGGGAAGCCATCATCTCCGAGTGCGTGGAGCAGGTCATGGGCATCCTCCGGGCGTCAAAGGAACGATGATGGCTTTAAAGCAAAAGGCGGGAAAATATGTCTTACAAACTTGAAAAGATGAAGATCAAACCGGAAAAGGGAAGCGAATTCAAAGTCCTGTTCAATCCCGAATCCTATTCCATGACCTATGAGAACACCTTTTCCCCGCTCCAGGGCGTGGGCGCCAGCGGCAAGGAGCAGACCTATTCCCGAAGCGCCCCGGCGACCCTGGACATGACGCTGATTTTCGACACCACGGGCGCCTCGGGCGTGGCCAAGTCCCTTAAGGACAAAAAGGTCCAGGACCAGGTGGACAAGTTTTTAAAGGCCACCACCCAACTCAACGGCAGCCTTCACCGCCCCCCCAAGGTCACGGTGAACTGGGGCAGCAAAATTTTCGAGGGGTTCATCGAGAGTGTCACCGTCAACTACACCCTGTTTGACCGGGAGGGAAAACCCATCCGGGCCGAGCTGGAGACCAGTTTCACGGCCCATATTGACGACGGCGACCGGGAGTCGGCCGATGATCTCAAATCGGCGGACCTCACCCACGGGAGGGTCGTGGCCGCCGGGGACAACCTGACCCTTCTGGCAAAGGAAATATACGACGACCCGGCCTGCTACATTCACGTGGCAAAGGCCAACAAACTGGTTCATTTCCGAAAACTGGAGCCGGGATCCGAGCTGTGTTTCCCGCCCATGGAAGACTAAAGGAAACAAAATGAGCGGCGTCACCCCCACCGTCACCATCACCAGCGGCGGAAAAAAATTGAAGCTGAAAGATCAGAATATCGCCTGGATCGATATTCGAAAAAAGGCGAACCGGATTCCCTCGGCCACTCTCCTTCTCATGGAGGGCGGCAAGTCCAAGGACTGGTTCGAGTTAAGCGACGGCTCTTCCTTTGAGCCGGGCAAGGAGGTCGAGATCAAGCTGCGGGTGGAGGGGGAAAAAGGGACTGTTGGAAAAGACCAGTCCGTCTTTAAGGGGATAGTGGTCCGCCACGCGGTTCAGGCCCGGTCCGGGGGATTTTTCCTCAAAGTGGACATGAAGGACAAGGCGGTGAAACTCACCACCCTTAAAAAAAGCCGGATATTTAAAAAGGACAAAAAAGACAAGGACTTTGTGGAGGAGGCCATCAAAGACGGCGCGTCGGTGAAAAAGGTGTCGGGCATGGACCTCAAACACACCGGCGAGATGGTCCAGTACAACGCCACCAACTGGGATTTCATCCTGTCCCGCGCCGAGGCCAACGGATGCTGGGTCATGGCCGAAGAAGGCAAGATCACCATTGATTCTCCTTCCACCCTGGGCGGGAAATCCGAGAAACACAAGTTTGAAAACGTGGATGTGTTTTTTGACCTGGAGCTGGAGGCGGACATCGGCGCCCAGGTGAAAAAGATCAAAAGCGTGTCCTGGGACATCAAAAAGCAGAAGCTCTCCAGCCCCAAGAGCGCGACGGCCGTGAACGGGAAAATGGGCAATCTCAAGGCCGACAAAGGCGCCAAGGCCATGGGCGCCCAAAGCGACATGCTGGTGGGCGCCACGGATCTTTCGCCGACCGAGATCAAGGCCTGGGCCGACGCCAAAATGCGCAAAACCCGCATGGCCATGATGAAGGGAAGGATCACCCTGCCGGGCTCGCCCAAGGTGAAGGTGGGGGAGGTTTTAAAAATATCCAAGGTGGGCAAGCGTTTCAACGGCAAGGGGCTTATCAGCGGGGTTCGACATTACGTGGACCCGAAGGGCTGGCGGACCGACATCCAGGTGGGGGGAGACGCCGAGTGGTTTTATGAAAGACGGGACATTGTGGACCCGCCGGCGGCCGGCCTTCTGCCCGGGGTGTCCGGGCTCCAGATCGGGATCGTGGACAAGTATGAAAAGGACGATCTGGCCCGAAACCGGGTCCGGGTGAAGATCCCCGCCGTGAACGAAAAAGACGTGGTGTGGGCCCGGATCGCCTCCATCGACTCCGGAAAGGAGCGCGGGTTTTTCTTCCGCCCCGAAAAGGGAGACGAAGTGGTCCTGGGATTTTTTGCCGGCGATCCCCGGCAGCCGGTGATCCTGGGCGGCATGCACAATGACATCAACAAGCCCCCGGTGGCGGCTGAGGACATCAAGGATAAAAACTTCAAAAAGGGAATTTTCACCAAGGAAAAGCTGAAAATCGCCTTTAACGAAGAGGTCAAGGAAGTCACCATCGCCACCCCGAAAGAAAATTTCATCACCTTAACCGAGGACACCGAGGAGGACAAGGCCGGGATCATCTGGACCGATCAGAACAAAAACGTCATCAAAACGGATAAAAAAACCATCACCATCAAAAATGAAAAGGGCGAGAGCGTTGTCATGGAGCCGGAGAAAAATATCACCTTGAAAGACAGCAAGGGGAACAAGGCGGTTTTGGAATGCGACAACGGCATTACGGTGGAGGACAAGGACGGCAGCAAGATCACGATCAACAGCGACGGCATCACCCTGGACTCGGCCTCGGATGTGACCATCAAGGGGGCCAATATCACCCTGGAGGGAAGCGGGGACATCAAAGTGGAGGGGTCCGGGAATGTCACGGCCAAGGGATCGGCCGTGGAATTGAATTAATTACGTGGGGGGGCGTTTGCCCCGGGGGTTCGATAAACGGCGTAGGGGCGACCCCCTGTGGTCGCCCCCGGCGAGCCAAAATGCAAACCCAAACGCATCACACAAAGGATTTTTATCAAAATGGAATCATACAGGGGTTTTTTGGGGCAGGGATGGTCCTTTCCCCCGGTCTTTGACTCAAACAGCGGCCAGGTGAGCATGTCCGCCGCCGAAGACAATATCCGGCAAAGTGTCTGGACGATTCTGTCCACCTCCCCGGGGGAGCGGGTCATGCGCCCGGACTTCGGGTGCGATTTGAAGTCTTTGATGTTTGAGGAGAGCGACCAGGGACTTAAGCGGGACATCGTGTCGATGGTGTCCAAATCTCTTCTCGTGTATGAGCCCCGGATTCAGGTGGATTTCGTGGAGGCGATCGAGGATGAGGAGGATCCAGGCAAAATTCTGATCCACATTGATTACACGATCAAAACCACCAATTCCCGGAAAAATATCGTGTATCCCTTTTACCTGCATGAGGCGTCTTATCTCTAAGGAAACAATAATGGTCTCTAAGAGGAAACGATAATGGCTGAAAACGCGCAAAGACATCTGCTCCTGGGCGGGGACACGGTTTTCATGTCCCCCGAAGGGCTCCCGGACCCGGTTTCCATCACCCTTGAAAGCGCAGGCCGAATGGGCCGGGGGGAGAGGCGCCTGTGCGTCTCCGCAAACGGGGAAGAATGTCCGCTCCCGGCTCTTCCGCCGGCCGCCGGGGAAGAATGGGAACTCAAGGCGTCTTACGTCTCGGGGGAATTCCAGAAAAAGGGGTCCGGGACCCTGACCCTGTCGGGCCCCGCCGGGGCCATGCCGTCGCCCGCCGGCGTTTCCCTGGCGCCGGGAACGGCGTTTGAGGCCGTCTTTGAGGTGGAGACGCCGGCGAATTCGGAGGGAGAGGGCGGCGATCCGGAGAAAGAATACAAGGGAACGGCCGCTTTGGCGGACGGCGGAAACGGGGAGGGGGCCGGGGGCGCGGACGAGTTTCTGCTCGCCGGGGACCTGATTCTTTTCGCCCATCCCGAGGACTCGAAATCGCCGCTGAATTTTTTCACGGACTTAGACGCCCGGTCAGGCGGCGTCAGCGTGTTCGCGCCCGCGAAGGCCATCAAGCTGGCCCCTTCGGGAAAGACCCTTCGGGGCGGCCGCGCCCTTTTCATGGAGGAGGATATCCGGGCGCTTTCCATCCCCGGATGCGATTACTGCATGGACGGGCACGCCTCCGGGGGGAAGGGGACGGTGTCCTTTGAGGGGTTTTCCGCGGATTATGAGCCATGCGGGGGGAAAATAGAGGGCCGGACGCCTTTGACCTCGAAAACAAGGCTCATCGCCCGGTTCGATGTGGCCGAGCCGGCCCGCAAAACCCCGGGCGGCCCCGCCGATCCCGAGACCGTTTACCGGGGGGTCGGCAAGTTCTGCCCGATTCAATGACAACGGCATCGTAAAAAAATGCGTCGCGGCGTTTTTTTTGTTCGTTCGGCATACTATGCGTATGGCCTCACTCTCAAAAAAACGCCGCGCCTTGTATATCGAATTTTTACGACGCCGCTTAAGCGGAAATTATAAACAGGAGAAAAAAATGTCGGATTTTATCATTGTGGACGGAGACATGGTCAATTTTCTGCCGCCCTTCGGCTCGGCCATTGTGGTTCCCATTCCCACCACCATCACGGGCTCCGGGGAAAACAAGGCCACGAAGAAAAAGGCCTGCGTGGACGGCGACGAGACCAGCGTGGAGTCGGCCGGGTGCATGTACATGGCGCCGCCCTACGTGATCCCGGGGACCGGGACCCTTAAAATCGACAAACTGGCCGGGGACCAGCTGGCCAAAAAAACCAATTCCGGGGGCAAGGCCGTGATGCTCAAAGGCGCCCAGTTCGACGCGGTGTTCGAGGTCCAGAGCCCGGCCATGATGCCGCCGCCCCCCTCCACGCCGGACAGCATGACCAAGTACAGCGGGGGCAAGGGGATGTTTATCAACTCCAACATGACCGTGAAGGCCGGTTAAACGCGGGGGGCGAACCCGCGCGTCCGTCCAGCCTCAGACAAAAGGAATCATTCAAATGGCGATTCAATTAAATCGGGACGGCTTAAGCCAGAAGGCGCGCCTGCTCAAGGCGTTTGATCCCGGGTATGTGTCGGCCGGGGACCTGTCGCCGGAAAAACTGGCGCGTCTGGCAAAAGAATATGCCTCGAAACTCAATTTTTTCGACCTGAACCACGCCAAAAGCGGCGACTGGGAATCGTTTTTCGACGCGGACCCGGAGAGGGTGGCGGCCTGCCTGAAAGACCCGGACGCGTTTTTCGAAAAATCGGAGATTCCGGAAAAATTCGGCTCCCCCCATTACGCGCTTTTTATGGCGTTTTTAAAGCTTTTGCGCCATCCCGGGAAACAGTTTGAGCGTCTTTCCCAAAGGCATCTGGATTTTTATTATGAAAAGGTCCTGGGCCTTGAAAGAAAAGAGGCCGCCCCGGACGCCGTTCATGTGATCTTTGAGGCGGCGCCGGACGCCGGGGATGTCCTGATGGAGAAAGGGACCCTTCTGGACGCCGGGAAAGACGACCAGGGGCTGGACCTTCGATACGAGCTGGATGAGAGTATCCTGGTGAATTCCGGGGCGCTGTCTGAAATCAAAACCCTTTTTGTTCACCGCCCCCTGGTTCCCATCCGGGAGATTCACAGCGAAAACGCCCGAAACGAAAAGGACCCGGCCGGGTTTGAAAAGGCCCTGCGGGTGGTCCTGGGCGCCCCGGACCCGGGGGACCCCTTTCCTTTGTATCCTTCGGGAAAAAAGGGGGACGCCCCCGTGGACCTGAACTTTCTGATGGGGATGTTCGAAAAGATGATCTCCGGGAAAAGCGACGCCGAAATGGAGGGCTATGTCCGCCAATGTCTCCATTTTCCCGGTCTGGATGATTTCAAGGCATGCATGGCCGTGGCGGTCAAAGCCCGGGACGCCTTTAAGGAAAACGGCCTGTTCGACGCCAAACAGTGGGACGGGGCCTACCGGCGGCTGGAAAAGGCCCATCGAAACCGCATGGACGCCGACCGCATGGCCGAGCTGAAAAACGAGCGTCAAAACCCGGCCCATCCGGACGCCAACATCGCCTTTGACGCGCTCATGAGGCTGGCCCTGGGAGACCCGGACCCGGGAAAATCCCTTCCCTCCATGCCCGCCGCCGATTTCGCCGAGCTGGAGAAAAAGGCCGGAAAAGACGACCTGGGGGCTTTGATCTATATCCGTGAAAAACTGTTCATGGGAAAGGACGATTTCCTCGCCCTGATGGAGATTCACAGGGACTCTTCCGCCAAAGCCGGGGACGCGCGGTGGCAAAAAGGCTATGAAATCCTGGAGAGGGCCCGGCGAAAAAAACGGGATTTCGTCTATCCCGATATGGGCCGGAAGGAAACCATCGGCATTTACCCGGGCGAGATCCCCGCGTCCCCCCCGGGGGACCAGTCCAAGTTCAAGGCGTTCGGCTCCGCTCCGGCGGCCGGGAAAAGCGAGTCTTCGTGGCTTCCGGCTTTCGCGGTCTCGTCCCCGGTCCTGGCCGCGGAAAGCGGCGAACGGACCCTGGTCCTTTCCGTGATCTGCAAGGCCGGCTCCTGGGACCCGGGGGAGGTCTCCGGGATGTTGAGCCGGGGAGTGGACATTTTCGAGGCGTTTGTCATGTCCGGGGGAAGCCGCGTGGACCCGGATTCGGTGAAGGTGTCCGCCGATTCCAGAGGACTTCGCTTCGAGCTTTCCCTCTCGGCGCAAAGCCCGGCTCTTTCGCCCGGAAAGGCCGGGGACACTGATTATTTCGAGGGCGCGCTCTGGCCCTTCGTGGTCGTCAGGCTCAAAGAGATCCCCGCCGGGTCGGGCGATATCGCCAAACGGATTCATTATGACCTTTTTTCAGGCGCCGTCGTGGAAAAGATCGCCATTGAGGCCCGGGTCAGGGGGCTTTCAGGGCTTCTTTTCAAAAACGCCGCCGGAATCCCGGACCCGAAAAAGGGCGCGTTCACCCTGTTCGGAAAATCCCCGAAAAAAGGCGACGGCTTTTTCCTGGCGCATCCGGAGCTGAGCCGAAGCCGGCTGACGCGCCTGGCGTTTCATTTTGACTGGGACGGCCTTCCCGGGGATTTCCAGTCCCATTACCGGGTCTACGACCAGGCCGTTCCCGGTTCCGGACGAAAGAACGAAGATTTCAAGGCGTCCCTGAAAGTCTGGAGTCAGAAAAGGCTCATGACCCTGGATGACGGCTCAAAGGCCCTGTTCGCCGCCTCCGAATCCGGCGGGCTCGCGCGCGAATCAGAGATGGCCTTTTCGGCTTTTGATGATCTCATTTACTACAAGCCCGACCCCTCCGAGACCGGGGCGCTGAAAAACCCCCTGGACTGGAGCCTGTATTTCAAACTGGAGTTTGACGGGCCGGATTTCCTCCATGAACTCTATCCCGGGGCCCTGGCCTGGGCGTCGGCCCAGTCCGCCGATCCCCGGAAAGTCCCGAAGGTCCCCTCCCCGTATGAGCCGCTTTTAGCGGCGCTGTCCGTGGATTACACGGCGGCGGCGGAGACGGATTTTACAAAAAGCGCCGCCGGAAAGAAAGAGGTCGCGCTGTCGCGCCTGCATCCCTTTGGATTTTCAAGCGCCGGGGGCGAAAGACCGGCCCTCTTTCCCCGGTTCGAGGACGAGGGAAGCCTGTTTATCGGAATTCAGGAATTAAAGACACCGGCGGACATCTCCATCCTGTTTGAGCTTTCCCCGGCGGCGTTTTACGAGGATGTCCCGGCGCCGGACATTGAGTGGAGCTATCTCAAAGACTCGGGATGGAAGGCGTTCGAGCCGGTGGAAATCTTAAAGGACGCCACCTCGGGGCTCATGAACACCGGGATCGTCTCCCTGACCCTTCCGGAGACGGCCGGGACGAACAACCCGGCGCTGCCCGAAGGGGTCCGCTGGATACGGGCGTCGGCGGCCCAAAACACCCGGGCCGTCTCGGATATCATTGAGCTGGCGCCCCAGGCGGCGAAGGCTGTTTTTAAAAACATGTCCGGCTCCGAAGGGGCGCCGGACGCGGCCCAGAACCCGCCCGGGATCCTGGCCGCCGGCTCCATCCAGGCGGCGGCGGATCCCCATCCGGCCATCGCCTCCGTCCGCCAGCCCCACAGCTCCTTCGGGGGACGGGCCAAGGAGAACCGGACCGGTTTCCATAAACGGATCAGCGAGCGGCTGCGCCACAAAAACAGGGCCGTGTCCCCCCGGGATTATGAAAGCCTGGTTCTGGAGAAATTCCCGGAAATCTACAAGGCCAAGTGCTTAAGAAAGGGCGAGCTGAATGACTCCGGAAAGGTGGATGTGACCCTGGTGGTGGTCCCGGACATCTCCGGATCCAGCCCGTTTTTCCCCCTGGAGCCCAAGGCCCCGTTTTATCTTTTGAACGAAATCGAGAAGTATCTGAAATCCGCGGCCTCGCCCTTTGTGAACATATCGGTGAAAAATCCCCGGTACGAGCAGATCACCTACCGGTTCGCCGTGAGATTTTTAAAGGAATACAACCAGGGCTATTACTTGAAGCGCTTAAACGAAGACGTGATCCGTTTCCTGTCGCCCTGGGCCTACACGGGCGAGGCCGATTTGGGATTTGGGACCTCCATTGAAAACGCCTCGGTGGTGAATTTCATGGAGGGCCTTCATTATGTGGACTATGTGGCCAACCTCAAGCTCTTCAACCAGGTGGATCCGGGGGCCGGCTCATCCATCGCCCCGGGCGACGAATTTGACTTCGGCGTCAGCTTAAGCTCGAAAAAATACGCGGCCGTGACCCGCCCCGACGCCATCCTGGTGTCCGCCACCGGGCACATGATCGACCACATTTACACCGAATACTACGAGCCCAGCCTCTACGAGGGCATCGGGTATCTCATCCTGGGCCTGGATTTCATCATCGGCATCCTGGATCGGGAGGAGGACCCGTCCCTCTATGATTACGAGGGAATGGGGTCAAAGGATTTCAGGGAAAAGGGCCTGGGGCATGTCCTGGTGGGCCGGAACCTCGTCATATGGCCCGATGACCGAAAAGAGGACATGTCCGTTTACGATTATGACGGCGTGGGATCAAAGGATTTTCATGACCGGGGCCTGGGCCACATGATGACGGGGCGGAACTTTGTGGTCCGGCCCGATGAGAAAGAGGAGGTCCCCATGGATCGCCGGGACCCGGGAGTGGGGGATGTGACCATCGGAAGCGATTTTATTTTACAGTAACGTTTTAACATATGAGATCCGCGAAAAAAAACAGCGGAACAGCGCGGCGGCCTTAAAGATATTTAACGCCGCCGCCGGGGAGGAAAAAAAATGGCCGAGCAGAAAACACGCGAACAACTCAGGGAAATGTTCAAACAGGGATCCAAACCCTCCGGAAACGATTTTTTTGATTTGATTCAGTCCACGCTGATCTTCAAAGACGACGGGATCAGCAAGACCCCCGACCCGGATTTGCCCATCCAGATTCGGTCCAAGGGAGACGAGGAGCGCCTCCTTGATTTTTACGCCCAGGAGCAGGCCGACGACGACAAGCCAAGATGGCGCATTTACCAGAAGCCCTCCACCGTGGACGAGCCCGGTCTCACCATCGCGGACGCCGACGACAACGCCCGGATCTTCATCCAGAACAAAACCGGCAAAATCGGCTTCGGAACCAGGACCCCGGCCGCCGGCCTGGAGATCAAAGACAGGACGCCCGGCATTCGGCTGTCCGGCGATCCCGACGCGTCCTCCGGTATCCAGATGCGCAAGCAAAACGGGGCGTTTGGTTTCGACATTGTGCACGACGGCGCGAAAAACGCCCTTCGGGTGGACGCCTATGAAAACGGCAAAGTCAAAGGCAGCCCCCTTCTGCTGGACCGGGAGACCGGGAATGTGGGCATGGGAATTTCCTCTCCCGCCGAGCGTCTCCATGTGGACGGCGCGGTTCGGGCCAAAAAATTCGTGGGCGACGGCTCGGGTCTCACCGGCATCAGCGCCGGCGGCGGGGGCGGCCTGGGAGAGGGCGCCTCATTTGTGGACGGCAAGCTGGGCATCGGGGTGGAGGACCCCAGCGCCGATCTGGAGGTGAACGGATCCATCGGGGCCGAGATCCTTTCAGGAAGGCAGGTCCGGGCGGAAAAAGTGTCCGCGTCCAGCATTGTGTGCCGGGGAAAAGACATGATGTCGATCATTCTGGAATTGACCAGGCGCATTGAGGAGCTGGAGGGGAATCAGTCATGATACGAGCGCTGACATTCAACGGCGCCGACACCCACATTTCCCTTGGGGATTTCGCCGTCGAACAGCGCCTTCCAGGGGCGTTTTCCGTCGAGGCCTGGGTCCGAAGGGACATCCGCCAGGAATGGACGGCGTTCGCCGGAATCCTGGAGGATGACGGCGTCCGTGAGAAGGGATGGGCGCTGGGCCTGGCCTGGGGCCGTCCGGCTTTCGGTCTGGCGACCGAGTCGGGCAAAAAAATGGTGTGGGCAAAGGCGAAACAGGATTATTGCGACGGCCGGTGGCGCCATGTGGCCGGGGTCTATGACGGAAGCGGCATGAAGCTATACGTGGACGCCGTTTTGGAGGGCGCCTCTGAAAACTCGGGCGCCGTCCTGTATCCTGAAAAGGGGGAGTTCGTCATCGGGGCGTTTAAAGACTCAAATGAGTTTTACCCTTTTTCGGGACATATCGCCGAAGTCCGGCTCTGGAAAACGGCCCTGTCCCGGGACGCGCTGGCGGTGAGAAAGGATTACCGCCTGGACCCCAAAGACCATTCGGACCTGATCGGCTACTGGCCCATGATCGACGGGGCCGGCCGCGTGATCCAGAACTGGGCGGAATCCGGGCAAAACGGGCGCGCGCAAGGCGGCGTCCGATGGGAGGACCGGGGGGGCTTGACCCTGTCCGGCCATGTTCCGGATCCGTCGCCGCCCTCGCGCCTCACGGCCGAAGACATCAAAGACGACCGGTTCACCGCGAAGTGGGAGCCGGTGTCCGGTGTCAAAACCTACATCCTGGATGTGGCGGCCGACTCTGAATTCAAAACGCCTGTCAAGGGATTCGCGGGTTTTGAAACCGCCGGAATATCCGCCGCGGTCACCGGACTTGAAAGCCAAACCCGTTATTTCTGGCGGGTGTCCGGCAAAACCCCGGAAAAGACCGGAAGGCCCGGCGGGGTTAAGGAGACCGAGACCCGGATGTTCGCCATCCCGGACGGCAATTGGGCCGTCTCTTTTCCTGAAGACGGGACCCATTCCACGTTTATCGATTTTGGAAAAATCGAGGATGCCAAAGACGCCCTGCCCAAAGAGGCCTTCACGGTGGAGGCATGGGTCCGGCCGGAGAATTTCGACGACGCCGGCATTTCAGGCGTGATCGGGAAAGACGGGGAGGAGCAAAAAGGCTGGCTTCTGGGGATCAAAGAAAAAAGATTCTGTTTTTCGGTGTCCGGAAAAGACACGGACGGCGCCGGCGAGGCCGGGATCATGACCGATCTGGTCTCCAAAAAGGGTTTTGAGGGCAAAAAATGGCGCCACGTGGCCGGCGTTTACAGCGGAAAAGAAATGGAGCTGTATGTGGACGGCGACCGAATATGCGGAAGCAAAAAGGCCGCCGGGGCGCTGAGTTACCCGGCCGATGAAAAGGGCGATTTTTTCGCGGGCCGGGCCGTTTTTTCAAAAGAGGCCCGAAGCTTTCAGGGCATGATGGGCGATATCCGCCTGTGGAAAGGGGCCCTTTCCGAAGGCGAGATTCGAAAACAGATGGAGTTCCGGATTGAAGATCCGGCCCGGGAAAAAAATCTCCTGGCCTGGTGGCCCCTTTGCAAGGGATCGGGAAGCGACATCGCCGACGCCAGGGGAAACCTTCATGGACGTTTGAGCGGCCGGGCCGAATGGGCCGACGCCAAAGACCTTTGCCTGTTCTGGCCGCTTGAGGACGCGGTTCAGGCGGCGGCGGGTTTGAGGCACGCCCTGGCGCTTAAGAAAGACGGAAGCGTGTGGGCCTGGGGAACCGGCGGCCGGGGGCAGCTCGGGGACGGCGCATATAAACACAGGGTTTTTCCCACGCCGGTGAAGGACGCCCAGGGCGTCAAATACCTGGCCCGGATCCGGGCCGTCGCCGCGGGATACTTTCATTCCGCGGCCCTGGACGAAGAGGGCCGGGTCTGGTCCTGGGGGGACCATTCCCTGGGCCAGCTGGGAAACGAGGAACTGAAAAAAGCGTCCGGGTCCCTCCCGGTCCGGGTGGCCCTCACCGGCGTGAAGTCGATTTCCACCCTGGTCGATTTCACCCTGGCGCTTAAAAATGACGGCACCGTGTGGGCCTGGGGCGCCAATGACAAGGGTCAGCTGGGAAACGACCCGGCGTCTGCGGGCGGGCAAAGCGCGGCGCCGCTCCAGGTGAAGGCGGACAACAGCTACTCCCATCTGGAGGACATTGTTCAGATCGCGGCGGGCCGGCATC